>JAQWCZ010000125.1 GCA_028705705.1 Paludibacter sp. | reverse complement strand
GCTGTGATAATAAACTAATAATCAGGATTGGTTTTATTGATAGAAAAGAATCTATGCAAAGATTCAACTATTTTTTGAATCAGAACTTGTTTTATATTGCGTTTTTATTGTAATTTTGTGCAAAAATTGAACTCCTGATTTAACCTGAAATTTTTTATCATGTACAAGAACAAGCTTATTGAGATGCGTAAAAAATTAGGATTTACGCAAGATGAACTCGCAGAAGTCCTTTGTATGGATGTTTCGTGCTATTGTCGGCGCGAAAGTGGTCAAATAAAAATATCAGCAGAACAGTGGTTGAAAATTGCAGAAACCTTGTGCGTTCCGGTTTCGGAAATTTATCAGTCGGAAGATGAGTTAACTGCTGCTTTATGTAGAAAATATGCTACGGATAAAGCTGATGTTGTGGTACAATACTCCTTGCCTGAAAATGTATTAGGAATGTATCATAAACACATTGAAGTGCTGGAAATGGAGCTCAATCGCCTGAAAGAGTTGTTAAATATGGCTGCACAAAGGACTTTGTAACAAACTGTAATATATTGCTTTAAGCAGTTTTTAAGTAGTTTTTGATGGATGTTTAGCAATCTGCTGATCAACTAATTTAGCAGAAAAAATATTACCTGTAACATTTACAACTGTACGCAACATATCTAATGGACGATCAATGCCGAGTATAAACACCATTCCTTCCACCGGAATACCAACGGTAGTAAGTACCATGACGGTCATAACCACACTGGCGCCCGGGACTCCGGGAGTGCCGATGGATGCAACAACAGTCAGTAAGACAATACTAAGCATTTGAGCCAGCGATAAATCAATCCCAAATATCTGAGCGATAAATAAAATTGCAACAGCCTGATAGGCACTGGTTCCATCCATATTAACGGTAGTTCCTATGGGAAAAACAAAAGAAGCGACTTCTTCAGAAATGCCCAGTTCTTTTTGACTGTGTTCCATGGTGAATGGGAGCGTTGCTGAACTCGAACTGGTAGAGAATGCCAAAAGCTGAATCGGGAAGGCTCCTTTAAAGAAGTCTTTTATCTTGTATTTTACGAATAATTTAAGCAATAGAGGATATAGAATAAATGTCATTATACACAAAGCAATAATTACCGTTAAAGCATATAAGCCCAGCGAAGCAAACATTTCAGCGTCTCCGCCAAATTCTGTAATCAGGCTCGCCATGAGAGCAAAAACACCCACGGGTGCAAATTGCATAATCAAATCTATGATTTTTAAGATGACATCATTAGTAGCATCAATAATAGGTGTGAGAATAGTGACAGTTTGTCCTCCAAGCAGGATAATGGCTACCCCAACCAGTAGTGCGACCACGATAACCTGCAACATAGCAGCATTGTCACTTCCGGCAGCCAGTAAGTTCTCCGGTATCATTTCCACTATGAAAGTCAGGGGTCCTGTTTCTTTAATTGTTTCAGCGTTTTCGAGTCCGGAGGCAAGTTTTTCAGCATACATTTCCTGATAAACAGCGGCTTTTTCTTTTGGAAAAATTTTTCCGGGCTGCATCAGGTTTGCCAATGTGACACCAACGCCAACACCTATGAAGGTTGTAATCATAAAAATTACCAAGGTTCGTATTCCTAAATGAGACAAACGGGCAAAGTCTTTCATCTGACTGACGCCTTTAATTAAGGAAACAAAGACCAATGGAATAGCAATGAGTTTCAACAAGCGGATAAAAATATCCCCCCAGGGTTTTATCCAATCATGAATTAGTTTCTCTTGTTTTAGTATCAGGAATAAATAACCAAATCCTACACCGATAACCATGGATATGAGGATCTTAAGGTAAAGTGGAATGTGTGATTTTTTCATATTTAAAAATGTCCGTCCAATGATTTTTTCAAAGGACGGACAAATATAAAATAAATATTTTAAAAAATATTTATTTAGCTTCTTTTTCTGCGTCAGAGATCATTTTTTCACTGGCATACATATAAACTTCCACGCGACGGTTTTGTTCACGACCCGCAGCGGTACTGTTATCTGCTACCGGCATTTGGAAATCTTTTCCGGAAACTTCTTTAATTTGTGTTGCAGACACATTTTTTGATTTCAGAAAATCAGCAACAGATTGTGCTCTTTCAAGAGAAAGTTTTTGATTGATTGCTAATGAACCGGTATTATCTGTATGCCCCATGATGGCAATATCCATCGTTGGATTTTCGTTCAGAATAGAGGCAAATTTCGATAATGCATCTTTCGAAGTAGTGTTCAGGGTGCTTTTCCCGGTTTGGAATAAAATGCCTGAATCAAAAGTAACTTTAAGCGCTTTTAAGTTGTTGGCATCGGTAATGCTATCCACTTTTGCTCCTTCAATACGAGCAGCTTCTGCAGCAGCTTTATCCATTTTCTTGCCGATGATAATACCGGTTGTTGTTCCAACTGCTGTGCCGACTGCAGCACCAATAGCAGCGCTGGTAGGACTCTTGCCGATTAAAACGCCAATTCCGGCGCCTACTGCTGCTCCTGCACCACCACCAATTAATCCCCCTTTGGTAGCATTGCTGAGTGAACTACATCCAGAAAGTAATATGGCTACTGTTACGATCAAAGCCATTGTAAACATGCTTTTTGTTTTCATCTTCATTTTTTTTAATGTTATTGTTTCTTTTAAAAAAATCGTTTACAAATATAAACAAAAGGAAACAAAAATGGTTCACAAAAAAGATATTTGTGCATTACCTTTCTTTCTCGTATTAAATAATATAAGTATTAATATTGATGATGGGGTTGCAACGTCATTAATTACACTGGATTAAAGTTTATATGATAAAATTGAAAATATTAATATCTTTGCAATTATCGTTTTAAATCTATTTCAAACATTCTTTATAAACAAAAATCACATTACCATCATGAAAAACGTTCAGAAACTCCTCTTGTGTTGTTTGATGTCCTGTTTCGTATTCAGTATCTCAGCTCAACATAAAAAGTATGTACTCCAATCACCCGATCAGCGGTTGAAGCTCGAGATCAATCAGGCCGATAAACTGTCATTTACTCTTTCAGATGACAAAGGAGTGATTGTCACGACTTCGGAAATCTCGCTTCGGTTGGCTGATGGAATTTCATTAGCTACAGGTGACAAAATTAGGAAAGTTAACAGGAGTGAAGTGTATCAATCAGTTGAGTCACCTTTTTATAAAAAAGCATCTGTACAAGAAAATTATCGGCAGTTGAAACTGATGTATAAAGATTATGCGGTGGTTTTCAGGGCGTATAATGATGGTGTGGCATACCGTTTCGAAACGTCGAAAAAGAAAGATTTTATTGTTGAAAAAGAAATTGCCGATTTTCGGTTTGAACAGGATGCGCCTTTGTTTGCTGCCTATGTAAGACCCAGGGATAAAGGAAAAAGTATACAATTTGAAAAGCAATTTTTCAGTTCATTTGAGAATATTTACACCTATGCGTCCCTGTCGACTTTCAGCCCGGATTCCCTGTTGTTACTTCCTTTGATGGCGGATGCCGGTCTGGGTCGTAAATTGCTTTTCACGGAAGTCAATCTCGAAAACTATCCGGGGATGTATCTGAATCACAGAAAAGGCGCTTTGCAATTGTCGGGAGTGTATGCTCCTTATCCGAAGGAAATGAAGCAGGGTGGACATAACATGCTACAAATGCTGGTGGAATCACGTGAGCCCTATATTGCCAAAGTGAGCGGAACGACAAATTTCCCGTGGAGGGTGTTGGGCGTTTTCAATCGTGATGCCGATGTATTGAACAGTGACCTGGTTTATCAACTGGCTGACGAATCGCGGGTAAGGGATATCAGTTGGATTAAGCCCGGCAAGGTGGCGTGGGACTGGTGGAACGCGTGGAACATCAGTGGAGTGGATTTTGTTTCCGGGGTTAATTCAGAGACTTACCAATATTATATCGACTTTGCAGCCAGTCAGGGCATCGAATATGTCATACTTGACGAAGGCTGGGCGGTGAATAAAAAAGCTGATTTGATGCAGGTGGTACCAGAGATTGATTTGAAAGCCATCATCAAACATGCGGAAGAAAAGGGAGTAGGCATCATCCTGTGGGCAGGGTATTATGCTTTTGAACGGGACATGGAAAACATTTGCCGGCATTACCATGAAATGGGCGTTAAGGGATTTAAAATCGATTTTATGGATCGCGACGATCAGCCCATGACTGAATTTATATACAAAGCGGCTGATGTTTGTGCGCGTTACCAGATGCTGGTAGATTTTCACGGTATGTATAAACCAACAGGCTTGCAGCGTACTTATCCCAATGTGTTGAACAATGAAGGTGTTTTCGGACTGGAACAGATGAAGTGGTCGAACCAGGACATGGTGTTGTACGATGTCACATTTCCCTTTATCCGGATGTTTGCCGGTCCGGTTGACTATACCCAGGGCGCCATGCGTAACGCCATCAAAGCCAACTTCAAACCCATCTATACCGAGCCGATGAGTCAGGGTACCCGTTGCCGGCAGTTAGCCCAGTATGTGGTATACGAATCGCCGTTGAACATGCTGTGCGACAACCCGACCAATTACCTGAAGGAACTGCTTTGCACCGGCTTTATCGCGCAAATCCCAACGGTATGGGACGAAACGGTAACGCTTTCGGGCGAAGTGTCCAAATACATCACCCTCGCCCGACGAAAAGGCGATGTGTGGTATGCCGGTGGCCTTACCGACTGGCAGGCACGCGACCTGGAAATCGACTTCAGCTTCCTGCCCGCCGATACCTACGAACTCGAACTCTTCCGCGACGGCATCAATGCTGATAAAGTCGCGATGGATTTCAAACACGAGAAACGCAATATTCAATCCGGCGAAAAGCTGAGAGTACATTTGGCTCCGGGAGGCGGGTTTGCGATGAGGATTACGAGGGTGGGGTAAATATCATAAAAGCATCAGCTCCATCGTTTGAGGATATTTAAATCATAAGTGACTTTGATCGGATTTACACAGCGGCAACGTTTCGAACGTTGAACTAACAATCGTTGTGATTTGCTTTCAAAAAATTGTATCTTTGACCGGATAAACAACTATTGGTGACCCCGGTGGGGTTCGAACCCACGACCCACAGATTAAGAGTCTGTTGCTCTACCAGCTGAGCTACGGAGTCGGAAAAAAGATGTCAATGAAAGATGCAAATTTGGTTTTGCGGTGCAAAGTTAAAAAAATAATTGAAATTTAATCCTGAATTATCTGTATTTTTGCACGAAATTCAGTGTTGATGTCCGATAAAACATTTCCATATACAAGATTAAGTCCCGAAGAACTTAAATGCCGAATGAATGAACTGGGTGTCGATGCCATTCCCTTTCTGTTTATTATCAATTACATGGCTGATGCCGGATATGTCATCAACAAAGAAGAACTGGATGATAATTACATCAGATGGCAGTTTCATACAATACCTGTTGAACGGAAAGTATATCCGGATTTTCAGTGGCAAACTCATCCGGTATCCAAAGAAGTCTATGCTGATAAATTTCATTTTGTTAAACAGCAGATTCAGCGGGGCAATTCATTTTTAACGAATCTGACCCAGCCAACGCAAATTTCAACCAATCTATCGTTGGAAGAAATTTACGAAATGACTTATGCCCCTTATAAATTATGGTTGAAAGACTGCTTTTTGGTGCTTTCCCCCGAGACTTTCATTCAAATTAAAGCTGGTGAAATCAAAACCTTTCCCATGAAAGGCACCATTGATGCCTCTATTCCGGATGCGGAAAACAGAATACTGCAGGATGAAAAAGAAATGGCGGAACATGCTACCATTGTCGATTTGTTGCGCAATGACCTGAGCATGGTGGCGGAGGATGTGCAGGTTACACGATACAGATACATCGAAAGAATCAATACGATGCAGCAGGATTTGCTGCAGGTGAGTTCGGAAATCACGGGTCGGTTGCCGGAGCATTATCGCGATCAGTTGGGTGATATCTTGTTTAAGTTGTTACCGGCGGGTTCTATCTGCGGGGCACCTAAAGCCAAAACGTTGGAGATTATCAAAGAGGCTGAAGGCTACGAAAGAGGTTATTATACAGGTGTTTGCGGGTATTTCGATGGCAAAAACCTCGATTCGGCGGTTATGATTCGATTCATCGAACAAATGGATGATGGTTTGGTTTACAAAAGTGGCGGTGGTATTACTTTTCGGAGTGAAT
>JAQWCZ010000124.1 GCA_028705705.1 Paludibacter sp. | reverse complement strand
TGGGTGCAAAGTCAGGTTGCATCGTGGTGATGGAAGTACAAACCGGCGAGGTAAAAGCCATGGTAAACCTGGATTACGACGAAAAATCTGAAAGTTATTATGAAGGCAAGAACCACGCACTCACCGACAGAATAGAGCCTGGTTCTACATTTAAAGTGGCCTCCCTGATTGCAGTGTTGGATGAAGGAAAAGTGAAAATTAATGATGTCGTTGACGTTGGCAATGGTGTTCTTCCGATTGCCAACCGGCTGATGAAAGACCACAACTATCACAGGGGAGGATATGGCAGATTACATGTGAATGAAATTATCCAGGCTTCATCCAATGTGGGTGTTTCAAAAATAGTGATGAAATCATTTGCTGATAATCCTGAAAAATATATTGAAAAATTATACGATCTTCGCTTGAATGATTTGTTGCCTTTGCAGATGAAAGGGGTTGCAAAACCCTGGATCAAACATCCTAAGAAAGATAAAAATGAATGGTATAAAACATCCCTTGCTTGGATTTCAATTGGTTATGAATCTAAAATTCCACCTATCTATACATTAACGCTTTTCAATGCCATTGCCAATGACGGGAAGATGGTGAAACCTTTGTTTGTGAAGGCTGTCAAAAGGAATGAGGAAATTGTACAAGCTTATGAAACGGAAGTGCTCAAACAGTCGATCTGTAAGCCTCAAACGCTGAAAGAAGTTCAGCAAACATTAAAAGAAGTGGTAGATGGAAAATTTGCTACTGCCAAAACAGCTCAATCCACAATTGTACGGATTGCAGGAAAAACGGGCACAGCGCAAATTTCGCAGGGCGGACTTGGATACAGAACCGGTCAGACACGACATAATGTTTCTTTCTGTGGTTATTTCCCGGCGGATAATCCTCAATATTCAGCGATTGTTGTTTTGACGGCTCCACAAGGTGCACCTTCGGGGGGACGGATGGCTGGTAGTATCTTCAAAAAAGTGGCTGAACGTACTATGCTGTTGAAATCAAGCTGGTCGCCGGATCGAATCGCGAATGATTCTGTCAGAAAACATCCTTATTTACCGGAAATAAAAAGCGGAAATGCATTTGCGCTGAAAAAGGTAATACAAGAACTTGCGTTGCCGGTTGATAATCCGGAATTGCGTGGCTGGGTGAAACAAGCTTCCAATGAAGGAAATCTGCTGTCGTTGGATACCTATAAGATTCAGAAAGGGCTGGTTCCTGATGTATCAGGCATGGGTGTTAAGGATGCTTTTTATATGCTGGGAATGCTGGGATTGGATGTAAGGGTAAAAGGGAGTGGAAAAGTAATAGCCCAAAGTCTGGAACCCGGCACAAGACTGAAGGAAGGGAGTATAATTGAATTGGAATTACAATAGAAATATACGCTTATGCTGTTAAAAGAACTGTTGCTGGATGTAAAGGTGCTTGCTTCTGTTGGAAATCAGGAGTTGGAGATTACCGGAATTGAATTTGACTCGCGGAAAGTATCTCCGGGCTATTTGTTCGTTGCCACACGGGGAACGGCTGTCGATGGTCATGATTTTATAGCTGCTGCCATTGAAAAAGGAGCTATAGCGGTTGTTTGCGAGCAAATGCCGGAGCCTGCCTTCAACAAAGTAACTTGTGTTCAGGTTGCCAACAGCGCGGACGCGTTGGGCTTTCTGGCTGCTGCATGGCATGGTTATCCTTCGTCGAAATTGACGCTGGTGGGGGTCACCGGGACTAATGGCAAGACAACCATCGCGACTTTGTTGTACCAGTTGTTCAGGGAATTTGGGAATAAAACCGGATTGTTATCGACAGTGTGTAATTATATTGATGATGTGGAAGTTGAAGCTACACATACCACGCCGGATGCCCTGAGTTTGAATGCCTTGCTGCATCAGATGGTGGAAGCGGGTTGTACGTATGCTTTCATGGAAGTCAGCTCCCACTCGGTGGAACAGGGACGAATCGCCGGACTGAAATTCGATGGGGGTATTTTTACCAATCTGACCCGGGATCACATTGATTACCACCTGACTTTTGAGAATTACCTGAAAGCAAAAAAGAAATTCTTTGATTTGTTGCCGGAAGATAGCTTTGCCCTGACTAATGCAGATGATAAAAACGGGATGGTGATGTTGCAAAATACAAAAGCAAAAAAATATACTTATTCGCTCCGTGGACTGGCTGATTTCAAAACGAAAATACTGGAACATAGCTTTGAAGGAATGTTGCTCGACATGAACGACAAAGAAGTAAATGTTTCGTTCATCGGTAAATTCAACGCCAGCAATCTGTCGGCCGTATATGGTGCCGCGGTATTACTGGATGCTGACGAAATGGAAACATTGAGAATCATCAGCTCGTTGAAATCGGTCTCCGGACGTTTTGAAACCCTGCATGCTCCTGCAGGATTTACAGCTATTGTAGATTATGCCCATACGCCTGATGCCCTAAATAATGTAATCTCGACCATTAACCAGATATTGCAGGGAAGCGGTCGGTTGATTACTGTGGTCGGTTGTGGCGGTAACCGGGATAAAGGAAAGCGACCCATGATGGCAAGAGAAGCGGTGGATGGAAGCTGGAAAGCTATTCTGACGTCAGATAATCCGAGGTTTGAAGATCCGCTGGAGATATTGAAGGATATGACCGACGGATTGGATGTGGTGCAACGAACGAAAGCCCTAACCATTGTTGATCGGCGTGAAGCCATCAAAACGGCTTGTGCCCTGGCGCAGCCGGGCGATGTGGTGCTCATCGCCGGTAAAGGCCACGAAAACTATCAAATTATCCAGGGAGTGAAATATCATTTTGATGACCGTGAAGAAGTAAATATTTGTTTCACGTAGGGGCGAATCGCATTCGCCCTATGTTGAAAATCAGCATTCGCGAGATTATAAATGAAAATTCGCCCATGGTTGAATAATTGTAAATAGTAAATGAAAAAATAGTAAATAATATGTTATATCACCTGTTTACCTATTTAGACAAAGCGTTTGATTTTCCCGGAGCGGGAATGTTCAACTACATATCGTTTCGTACGGGTGTTGCCTTTATACTGGGATTGATGTTATCAACCTTGTTTGGTCGAAAGATCATTGACCTGCTGCAACGCAAGCAAATCGGTGAGATTGTGCGTGATCTCGGTCTGGAGGGACAAATGAAGAAAAAAGGAACTCCCACCATGGGCGGTATCATCATCATTATTGCTATTCTGGTACCGACTTTCCTGGTTGCCGATCTGACAAACATCTATATTTTGCTCATGATCATTACCACAGTCTGGCTGGGAGCCATCGGTTTTCTCGATGACTATATCAAGGTTTTCAGAAAGAATAAGGAAGGATTGAGCGGGAAATTTAAGATTGTGGGACAAGTGGGTCTCGGACTGATTGTCGGTCTGACTTTATATTTAAGTCCGGATGTCGTTATACGCGAGAACATTGAAATTAAAGGAGACACCAATCGTGTTGAAGAGGTGCAATATGCCAAGCATGATGTCAAATCGACCAAATCAACCATCCCGTTCTTTAAAAACAATAACCTGAATTATGCAGATGCGTTCAAATTCTTAGGGGATAAATCCCAAATTTACGGATGGATATTTTTCGTGCTAATTGTGATTTTTATTGTTACAGCGGTATCTAATGGTGCAAACATGACCGACGGACTGGATGGATTAGCGACAGGTTCCTCGGCAATCATTGGGGTGATACTCGGGATATTGGCCTATGTGTCTGGTAACGTGAATTATGCCGGTTACCTGAATATTATGTACATTCCGGGAACAGGTGAAATGTTGGTGTTTGCCGGTGCATTTATAGGCGCTACCATCGGTTTTCTGTGGTATAATGCTTTTCCGGCACAGGTTTTCATGGGCGATACAGGCAGTCTCACCATTGGTGGTATCATTGCGGTCTTTGCCATTGCCATCCGGAAAGAATTGCTGATTCCTATTTTATGTGGTGTATTCCTGGTGGAAAATTTATCGGTGATGTTGCAGGTCGGGTACTTCAAATACACCAAGAAAAGATATGGAGAAGGAAAGCGGATATTTAAAATGGCCCCTTTGCATCACCATTATCAAAAACCGGGCGATGGCAGCATTCAGGCTTTAATCCAAAATCCTAAAACAGCACTGCCGGAATCGAAGATTGTAATCCGGTTCTGGATTATCGGGCTGATTTTGGGTGCGCTGACGATTATAACGTTGAAAATCAGATAAAAAAGATAGGGGCGTAATGCTTGCGCCCAAATAGCGAATAACATAAACCGTGGACGGTTGACGGTAAACTATAGACATAAAAGAAGTTGAAAAGAATAGTTATTTTAGGAGCAGGAGAAAGTGGAACGGGTGCAGCAGTACTCGCGAAGCAAAAAGGTTTTGATGTTTTTGTGTCGGATTTTTCCGTCATCAAATCATCTTACAAAGCCATGCTCGAAGAGCATCAGATTCCGTGGGAGGAGCAACAACATACTGAGTCTTTAATTCTAAATGCTAATGAGGTGATAAAGAGTCCTGGCATTCCGGATAAAGCTCCCTTGATGAAGAAAATAGTGGCACAGGGTATTCCGGTTATCTCGGAGATAGAGTTCGCAGGTCGGTATACAGATGCCAGAATGATTTGTATTACCGGAAGTAATGGCAAAACAACCACGACAACGCTAATATATCATATCCTGAAAAATGCAGGGTTGGATGTTGGTCTGGCCGGTAATATCGGGAACAGCTTGGCTTTACAGGTGGCGTTAGAACCACATGCATACTATGTGATTGAACTAAGTAGTTTCCAACTTGACCACATGTTTGAGTTCAAAGCTGATATTGCTGTTTTGCTGAATATTACACCCGATCACCTCGATCGCTATGATTATGAATTTCAGAAATATGTGGATGCGAAATTCAGAATTATACAGAATCAGACGGAAAAAGATGCTTTCATCTTTTGGAGTCAGGATCCCGTAATTCAAAAAGAAATGGCGAAGAGAAAAATACAATCTGCGATATATCCTTTTGCTTTGGAGAAATCAGAAAAAACCAAAGCGTTTATAGAAGAAGAAAAACTAATTATCGATACCCTAAAAACATTATTTATTATGCCAACATCAGAATTAGCTTTACAAGGAATTCACAACACCTATAATTCCATGGCAGCAGGACTTACAGCTACAGTACTTGATGTGAAAAAAGAAACCATTCGAAAATCTTTGCTCGATTTTCAAGGAGTGGAACATCGGCTTGAGTACGTGGCTACCGTTCGCAATGTAAAATTTGTCAACGATTCAAAGGCTACGAATGTTAATTCATGTTGGTATGCACTGCAAAGCATGAAAACGCCGGTTGTATTGATACTGGGGGGTACCGACAAAGGGAATGATTACAGTGAAATAGAAGAGTTGGTGCGGAACAAGGTTCGTGCTTTGGTGTTTTTGGGTGTTGATAATAAACCATTGCATACCTATTTCGATGGAAAAAAAGAAGTGATTGCTGATGCTCTCTCAATGGAAGAAGCGGTTAGTAAAGCATACCGGTTTGCAAGTGAGGGAGATACGGTGCTACTGTCGCCCTGCTGCGCGAGTTTCGATTTATTCGAAAATTACGAAGACAGAGGGAGGCAGTTTAAACAATGCGTGAGAGCGCTTTGAAAAGCGAATAGCGAAAAACGGAAAGCGAATAGCTAATAGTAAATAATGGTGTCTGGCGACCGTAGACTGTAGACAAAACTTATAAAAATGGATTCAATATTAAAGAAATATCTCAAAGGTGATGCGGAAATATGGGCTGTGTTTATCGGCTTGTGTTTCATATCGGCTGTTGAAATGTTCAGTGCTTCAAGTACGTTGGCTTTCAAATCGATTAATCACACTGCACCCATGTTACGCCATGTACTGTTTCTGGTAATGGGAGCTTTTATCGCTTTTGTCGTGCATTTGATTACGGCAAAATACATTCGCATAAGTGCATTTGTACTACTTGCTTTTTCAATGGTGACCCTGATTTTGGTATTGTTCAAGGGTAAGACCGAAAATGATGCTACCCGTTGGTTGCAATTGGGCGGTTTTCAGTTTCAACCATCAGAATTGGGAAAGTTATCCTTAATAATTATTGCAGCGGATTTTGTCGCACGGATAAAAAATTCGGCTGCAAATGAGAATAAATTCTTTAAAATCTTGATGGTACTGTCAGCCATCGTTTGTTTTCTGATTTTGCTGGAGAACTTTTC
>JAQWCZ010000123.1 GCA_028705705.1 Paludibacter sp. | reverse complement strand
CAAAATAAAGCGATTGAACTTTATAATGGAACCGGAAAAACACTTGATTTGTCGAACTATCTGCTGATGAAACAAAGCGATGGCGTTGGTGATTTTAAAGCCCCTAATAGATTGAGTGGGACACTGGAGAATAACAGAACTTTTTTGGTTACTCTCAATAACAGTCAAAATGAACTTGAAGATATTGCTGATGCAGTCTTTGATTCAGAATTCAGCTTCAATGGTAACGATGCACTAGCCTTGTATCACAATGGCATTATGATTGATGTCATAGGATACGTTGATGCCGGTTCCGCTTTAGTCTGGGGAGAAGATAAAACATTAAAAAGAAAATCAACAGTTACTCATCCAACAACACGTTATGATGAGAATCAGTGGAATACCTATCCAAAAGACTATTTTAACTTGTTGGGCAGTCATCAGATTAGTTTTCAAGCGCAGGAAGTACCCATTTTACAATCTGTTTCAACCCAAGCAAAACCTTTTTTTGTTGTAACCGGATTGAATCCTGAATCTACCTATAATTATTCTGTCGATGTAATTGAACCGGTTAAAACGACCAGATCGGTCAATTCAGGTCAGTTTACTACCACCGGTCTACCGACACCCGAAGTAAACGCAGCAAAAGATATTCAGTCATCACAGTTTACCGCGAATTGGGAGCCAGATTTGTACACCAACAATTATTTACTCAATGTGTTTCAATTGGCTGGAAGCGATGAGAAAACGATTGTTGAAGGATTTGATAATATAGGATCAAACGGCAAACCTCTCCCGGAAGGGTGGTCAGGAACGGCAAGCGGAAGTTATACTACCGCGGCAAGCTCAGGCGTTGACGTACCATCACTTCAATTGAAAAATACAGGGGAGTACGTCCAAACTAAAGAATTCCCACATCTGGTAAAAAGCTTTTCATTTATGTATCGATTCCCATCCAGTGGAACAGGGTCTTACTTTATTTTACAGGCTTTGCAAGGAGAAAATTGGATTAAAATTGATAGCATTGCTTATTCAAATACTTCCAAGTATTATCCGACATATAATTTTACAATTGAAGATAACGTGACTGCCTTCAGGATTACATACTATAAAATTACCGGAAATTTTGCACTGGATGATTTTAGCATAACATACGGAAATCAGGAAGAAGCTATTATATTAGAAAATGAACCGGTAACTGGTACTGAAAGGGTTGTTGGATCTTTAAATCCGCAGACTGATTATTATTATAGTGTAAGATCAGTAATAATGAGTAATGTTTCTCCTTTTTCCGAAACAGTGAAAGTTACAACAGCTGTGGAAACAGGATTAACTGAAATACACCCGGAAATAAAAATTATAAAAACTGCTGATGGGATATTGCTTTCAGGTTTAACAGGAGGAGAAGTTATCCGCATTTACTCTATCGCCGGTGTTTTATATTATCAAAATAAAGCAACAGAATATAGGATTAGTATTCCGTTGAAATTCCCGGAGATTTATATTTTATCCTTGCAGCACAAAGATTATTCGCTTATGGAAAAAATAGTCAGGTAATAGAAGATGTATTATACTTCATCATCCTCTTCAGAAACTTCCTTTTTCTTTTTACAAACCAAGATACTCAGTTCGTAAAGCAAATATAGTGGTAACGCCACGACCATCATCGTGAATGGGTCGGTGGTAGGTGTAACCAAAGCGGAAAGAATCAATAAAATAACAAAAGCATAGGATCTGACTTTTTTGAGCATATCCTTGTGCACCAATCCTAATGTTGAAAGCAGGTAAGCCAGTACCGGCATTTCGAACATAACGCCCATGCTGAACGTAAGTATATATAATGTACCCAGATAGGATTGAACAGCAATCTGGTTCGGAACCAGGGTGGATACTTCATAAGTACCCAGAAATCTAACCGTTAGCGGAAAGATGACAAAATAACTGGCGGCTACTCCCAGGTAAAACAAGAAAGACGAAGATAGAAATACAAATCCCACATGTGATTTCTCGTTGGGGTACAAAGCCGGCTGTACAAAGCGCCAGATTTCAAATAAAATATAAGGAATGATCAGGATAAGCGCGATACTGAAAGAAGCGCCAATGTGTGCCAGAAACTGACCGGCTAAGTTGATGTTAATTAGTTCGATATTAAAACTTTCAGGACAAAATCCCGGTAGGTTTATAGCATTTCCCAGAGAACAAAGTGCCTGGTAGAACCAAAAATCTGAACTTAACGGAGCAAAAACAATCTTTGTAAAAACAAATTCTTTAGCCGTAAAAATGAATGCAACAACAATTGCTATCGCGATAAGGATCCGGAAAATTGTCCAACGCAATACCTCCAAATGTTCCCAGAACGACAGGCTTTTTTCTCCATCAACTTCTTCAGGCATAAAATCTGACGCTTATTTATCTTTCGTATCGTCTAATGTTGAGTTAATTTCGTCATCAACTTCTTTTACTCCTTTTTTGAACTGACTAACGCCTTTCCCAAGTCCACGCATCAATTCGGGAATTTTTTTGCCTCCGAAGATAAGTAAAACAACAAGAGCAATCAGGATAATTTCTCCTGTTCCCAATGCCCATAATGTGATTAAGTTTAACATGATATACTGGTTTTTTAAATTGTGACTGCAAATATACGTTTTATTAGAGAAATAGTACAAAATCATATACGCTTTTTTATATTAAAACAAAATTTAACTAAAAAAAATCATCCTATAAATTGTGAATCAACAAAAAACCACGATATTTGTTATATTCTTATAAATCAAAAATTTAAAGCCATGAAATCAAGTAATTTCAGCATTCTCATTGTTTTGATTATATTGTGTATATCTAACGCAATTGCACAATCTGGAAATAATGATTTTAATGAGTTCAGGGGAAAAATTATTGATCGTTCAAACAATACACCATTGTCATATTGTAATGTGCTGGTCTCAGGGATGAATATTGCGACAGTGACAAATTCAGATGGTGAGTTTCTGTTAAAAATCCCGAAAACAAATGTGGATGTTAAGTTGTTCATCCGGCACATTGGTTATAAAAGTCGCATGATAGGGTTGAACGAGCTGGAAACATTAAAGGGGGTTATTATCATGGATCAAGCTGCATTTCTGCTCCCTCAAATTGATGTGTTAATGCAGGATGCAAATGTGCTTGTAAGAAAGATGTTTGAAAAATTACCTGAAAATTACCCTTTACAGGAGATGTTTATGACAGCTTTTTACCGCGAATCTATCCGCAAAGGCCGTAACTATGTTTCCTTATCGGAGGCAGTTGTTGACATCCAAAAACAACCCTATAATTCTTACCGGAATGATTTGGCAAAACTTTATAAAGCCAGAAAACAAACTGATTACACTAAACTGGATACACTTGTTTTTAAGTTAATGGGTGGTCCATATAATAATTTGTATCTCGATATCATCAAGCATCCGGATATTGTGTTTTCTGAAGAAATATTCAAGAAGTATTATTTTACTTTTAACAAAATTGAATGGATGGATGACCGGCTGATTTACGTGATTAACTTCAATCATTACCCAACCAAAGATGAAGCGCTTTACAGTGGTCTGTTATATATCGATGCAACATCCATGGCACTTAAATCAGCAGTTTTTAGTATGAATCTACAGAATGTTGACGAAGTGATCAGCATGTTCATTCGAAAGAAACCGTTGAATGCAAGAATCACACCTGTACAGGCCGATTATCGCATTGATTATATTGAAAAAGACGGGAAATGGTATTATGCTTACAGCCGGATTGAACTGGGTATGAAAATTAACTGGAAGAAAAAACTTTTTAATTCTAGTTATTATGCTGCCATCGAAATGGCCATGACCGACCGGGAAAGCAGTTCTGATAGTAAAGCCATCAAATTTCGGGAACGACTCCGTTCAAATGTCATCATCAGTGAAACTGCGGATGGTTTTTCTGATCCCGACTTCTGGGGTCCGCTCAACGTAATTGAGCCGGACAAACCTATTGAAGCAGCAATTCGTAAAATTCAAAAACAACTGAAACGTAACTGATATCCTCTTTAACATCAAACGTTTGCAGGTAAAATCAGGTGAATTTTTAACTTTACCTGCGATTTTATTTTCAGTAGCGGACTTATTTTGCAAAATACAAATCATTTAAATTTTTTTGCTATGATAAGACCATTACCGATTTTAAGCTTTGTACTTTTCTTTGTTTTTGCTGTGAATTTTCAATTGATTCAGGCGCAGAAAATTTATACTACCTACCTCTGGCACATGGATCAACCAGTGTACTGGGCAGATAAAAGTGCCGATAAACCCGACTCAAAACAGTTTGGTGAAGAATCTCACCGCCTGAAAATGAGTGGAGGTAATCGCTATCCCGGAAGTGATGTTGCACATCCTACCAATAACCTGGAAGAAATTTTTTCGAAAGCGGATCGCGTAAATGCCTATCAAAGCTCACCCCGTGATGCCATCAATAGTATTAAAAGTTTGACCGATGCTGGAGCTCAACTGAGTATTTCTGCAGGACTGATGGAGAACATTCAATCTTTAGGAGTTAAAAATCAATGGGGTTATTCCGCCGGATGGATGAATCCATACAAAGAAGCCATCAGTTGGAAAACATCCGGAGGATTTCCACGGTTGGATATCGTGAATTTTACCTGGGACCATGCGTTGTCTCCTTTGGTAAGCGCCCGTACGCTCAAAAAACAGATTCAGGCGCACCAATATACAAATCAAAAATATTACGGTACAACTTCAAAAGGTTATTGGCCGGCTGAAGCGGCTTTTTCTGAAAGGATTATTCAGACTTTGGTCGAATGTGGCATTGAATGGTCGGTGGTTCCCAACAGTAAATTAGCCCGTACATTATCTGATTATGAGCATCCTTACAATATCAATGGAAATGTGGATGCTCCCAACCGTGCCGACCAGGTGCCTACTACCGGTGTAAATTGGTTTGACGCCACGATTGACGGTAGGGGCAGCCGGTTGGCTGTTCCTTATGCTTATCAGGCTCACAAAGCCCAGTATATCAATCCCGAAACGGGTGTGGCACATAAAATTGATGTGGTGCCGATGTGTAACTATTTCGGTTATGTGGATGGTTACAGTGGTGCTAACGTGGGTGAGGTGCAATCGAAACTAGAACCGTACAGTAATACAGAACACCCCACTATCCTCTTGTTGGCGCACGATGGTGACAATGCCTGGGGCGGCGGGAGCAGTTATTATTATGAAGCGGTGAGCAGTTTTACTCACAGCGCTTCCAATGCCGGTTATAAACCAACTACTATCCAACAATTTCTGAACGACCATCCGGTGCCGGCCAATGATATTGTGAGAGTTGAAGATGGCGCTTGGGTGAATGCCGAAAATGACTGGGGTCATCCGCAATACATCAACTGGTTATGGCCGCTTTATAGTAAGTCGGATTATCGCTTCAATCCCGACGGATGGACGGAAGATGCCCGCAACTGGGCGGTGATTACAGCGACAGAGAATTATGTAACCATGGCTGAGGATTTAGAAGGTGGTAACCTGCGCATCGATAAAATCGCGGATGGCGGAACATCGGCGACAAATGCCGAAAAAGCCTGGCATTTTTATTTTGGCGGACTGAATTCTGGTTTTATGTATTACGGAAAGGCGGAAGATATGGAGGTGAAACCCTCTATGACCGGCAATATTGCGATTGAATATGCACAACAGGTCATCAATGCCAATCCAGGAGTTGATCGCACTCCTCCGTCGGTATTTACTCCGCAGCGTTATCCCTATAATCCTGGATCGGTGGGATTTGGCGCTCCTACCGGTTATAAAAAAGTGAATTATGCCAGCGATTTTCATGTGTGGACTTATGCTTATGATGTGAGTGGACTGACATCAGTCACGTTGAAATACCGCATTGATAACGACGGTTGGAATCCCGTAGAAAGTATTCAGAATGATACTTATGCCGGGGGTAGTGAAGTTGGTTCCTGGCAAGGGATCGAAATGAACCGTCGTCCAATGGCTGCCGATCCAACCGGTGACGGCGAACTGAACTTTTTCATCCTGCCGGTTGCAAAAGCAGATTTGTGTTATGCTGAAATTACCGGTCAAAAAGATGTGTTGATTGATTACTATGTGGAAGCGGTTGACGCTAAAGGAAATGTATTTAAATCACCGATTCAGCATGTGTATGTAGGTACCGGTGATGGTGAATCGGGTGGTGGTGCCGGCGGTGTGAGTTGGTCACCCGAAGCTCCCAACCAGGATAG
>JAQWCZ010000122.1 GCA_028705705.1 Paludibacter sp. | reverse complement strand
GCGTTCCTCCTTCAAGAATCTGACGGTGTGAGACATACCCTTTGTCTGTCTCTTTACCATTCAGCAATACTTTTTGTATATAGATATTCTGATCAGAGAGGTCGGTTGCTTTAACTGTAAATGTTTTTTTATCTGGGAAATTGATTGTCACTTCTTTGAATAATGGAGTTCCAAACACATAATTACCATCAGTCGGATTAACAGGATAAAATCCCAGGGCGCTAAAAATATACCATGCCGACATTTGTCCCATATCTTCATTTCCACACAGTCCATCAGGTTTATTCGAGTAAAGCGTTTTCATGATTTGACTCACTTTTTCCTGGGTTTTCCATGGAGCTCCACCATAATTATAAAGGTAAGCCACGTGATGGCTTGGTTCATTTCCATGTGCATACTGACCAATTAAGCCACTTACGTCTATGGGAGTGTTTTCATGCAATGCTGAATTCACGGAAAACAAATCATCTAATTTACTCACAAAGCCTTTTTTACCACCCATACCATCTACAAGAAATGGTATGTTCTGAGGCACAAACCAGGTATATTGCCACGAATTTCCTTCAATGAAATCGCTGGTTGCATTCACTGCATTATACGGATCGAAATCTGTTCTGAAAATTCCTTTGGAGTCCTTCCCACGCATAAAACCAACAGACTTGTCAAATAAATTCTCGTACGCGTTGCCTCTTTTCAAAAAATACTCATCATCTTCTGTTTTGCCCAGTTCTTTGGCCATCAGGCCAATGCAATAATCATCAAAAGCATATTCCAATGTTTTGGCTACTGAAAAATTGGGTACTAAATCGCGTGGGATATAATTGTATTTCTTTAGATATGAAATATCAAAATCGTTCTGCATAGCGCTATTTTTCATTGCTTTAAAGGCTTTTTCGATATTAAAACCCCTGATTCCTTTCAGGTAAGCATCCACAATGACCGGCACGGAATGATAGCCTATCATGCAGTTTGTTTCGCTGTTGCACAAGGGCCACACAGGCAATAATCCATATTCATCGTATTGTGCCAGCATCGAATTGATGATGTCGGTCACTTTCGAGGGAGCCATCAGTGTGTACAAAGGATTTGCAGCCCTGAAAGTATCCCACAACGAAAGACCGGTCAGATGGGTGAAATTTTTCGCCAGATGAATTTCACCATCAAATCCTCTGTATCGTCCATCGGCATCACTCGAAGTATAGGGAGCCAAACAGGCATGATACAGGGCTGTATAGAATGTTTCCTTGTTCGCCTGGTTTTCATCATTTACCTGAAATGTGCTTAGCAATGTATTCCATTCACTAGAAGCTTGCCTGCTGATGTCCTCAAAATTCCATGTCATAATTTCAGTATCCACATTGTTGATGGCACCATTAACATCGACCGATGATATACCTACCTTTACCAACAAGGGATCCTGCTTTTGAACATCAAAAACCAGGTTTGCTTTTACCGCCCTGCCCTGAACTGATTTTACATTTTCCAGCACATTTCCATCCACAAAGAACGATGCTTTAGTAATAGGTTGTGATAGCCTGATGGCAAAAAACACTTCATGTTCAACATAGAAATTTTCTCCTTCTTCACCCCAGCCTTTCGAGCGGTGTGAGCCGACAATCAGGGTGTCGTTAATAATTTCCATCTTACCATTGAGTATCAAATCGGTTTTGACACTGTGATTCAAATCAATTACCAGGTTTGCCGGTTCGTTCTTACTGAAAGTATAGCGGTGAAACCCGGCTCTCTTGGTTGCAGTTAGTTCGGCTTTAATCTGATAATCGTCGAGTATTACCGAATAATATCCGGCTTTTGCGATTTCATTTTGATGTGAGAAGCGCGACCGGTATCCTTCATCCGGATTTTCACGGGTTCCGGGTTGAAATTTTATTTCGCCTGTTGTTGGCATTAACAAGATATCGAGCAACTCTCCACGACCTGTTCCGCTTAAATGGGTATGACTAAAGCCCATGATACTGCTGTCGGAATAATGATATCCCGAACACCAGTCCCAACCTTCATTGTGTGTATCGGGACTGAGCTGAACCATCCCAAAAGGAACTGTTGCTCCCGGGAATGTATGTCCGTGGGCTGAAGTACCAATCATCGGATTCACATAATCAGTTAATGTGACCAGATCTTTTTGTTTACAGCTAAAAAACATAATAGCCAGACAAATAAGTGTTAGATTTTTAATTTTCACGGCGTTGAATTTTAATTTAATTTCTGAATCTAAAAATATCATTTCCCGTTAATGAATACGCTGTCTTCCTGAAGTTTATTCACTTTGTCTACGATGTAAGGGAAAGAACTATTACCCGTTACGAAGTTGACCTGTTCCATCTTCAGCAGATTCCCTGAGATACAATTAATAATTGGCAAGCTGGTCTTTTTATTGAAAGTAATATTCTTAAGTTCTATTTGATTAAAATTCATGGCATTGAAAAAGGCTGGTGACAACAACTTAGCATCTTCAAACAATTCTCCTCTATATTCAGTTCCTTCACGGAAACTAAACATTGAATTTTCAATACTCATCGTTAATTTTCGATCCTGATCACCAATCAGGTTAAATCCGGCAAGAATCCCGCTTGCTTTCGTATTACTAATTTTCACATTGATCAATGGCTGCCCTGTTTGCCACAGTCCATCCTTGAAATTGTACACAAAAAAATGATCCACATTTTCAACGGTTACGTTTTCAATCAACCAATTTCCACTGATTAACTCAGGGGTTTCGTCTTTAGGCGAGAAATACACAAAAGCGGCCAGCATATTGTTTCGTTTCTGAATTTTATGCACCGATTCTCCGGGTCCCCATAAATGACAATTTTTCACCGTAAAATTGAAGCATCCTATACGGAAACCATTACATGAAGTATTTATTTTACAATTGTTTATCATAAAATCACGGTTATCGTTTCCGGCAAAGGCATCATCACCTGTCCTGAAATCACAATCTGTAACCGTGAAATCTTCACAAAATCGGGTATGAAGACCATCATGCCCACCCCGAATAGCAACTTTCTCAACAATGCCTTTAGAACACTTACGACAGTTGATGGCCCAATTGGCTGAATTTACAATGGTAAACTCCTTGAAGGTAATGTTCTCAGACTGAATCAACCTGATACAATGTGGTCCCCGAAAGCCTTCTTCACCTTTATTATTAATGCAATTAACTCCATCGATGATTCCCTTTCCACAAATAGCAACATGAAAAAGATGCTCTCCATAAATAAAAGCATCGTTCTCATAATCATCGTAATTTTCACTTCCCTGAAGGATTGCACCCTCCTCGAATTGCAACATTACATGGCTCTTTAGCTGAATTGTGCCGGAAATATAGGTCCCGGTTGAGAAAACGACAGTACCACCACCGGCCTTAGCACATGAATCAATTGCCGATTGTATCTTATTGGTCATCAATCCAGTTTTGTCAGGCATCAGTACTACCCTTGCTTTGTCATAATTCGGAATACTCATTCCAATGAAAAATGCAATGACGAATACCATAACCATTGCAATAAGAAAACGATTTTTGTCTTCTCTCATTTTTGTTAGTAATTGATTCATTTTATCTCATTTTATTTTTCATATCCGAATTCCACTTCATTAGCCCAATGTTCCTTCCAGGAAGCATGAAAAGCCCGGGAATTCTTTTTCGAAACACTTCTTTCGCGGGCTAGTTCCATACAGGCTCCCATATTTCCATTATCATTTATTCTGAATGAAAATTTAAGTGTTTTACCTGCATCGAGTGATTTTTTCACATCCGGTAATTCATTCCAGGGGATGGCACACTCGGTAATTCGTGTGTTGCCCTCATGCCTAACAGCTAACTTCCCATTTTTTACCGGCCCATCGAAAGGTGATTTGGGCTGGCGCGGATAAAAATGTTTTTCGGGCATTCCGGGGACTAACAAGCGCCATATCTCAGTGCCTCCGCCATATTCCGGTGCTACCTGATTAAGGGCATATTCGTAATCAGTACATTTATACCCAACGTATTGGGGCATCGTTCCTTTTGGAGTCGACCCGTAACCATCCTCGCCGAGCGGAATTACATTAAATGCAATTTGAACATTATCGCTCGCAAAGCCCATTCCGGTACTATTATCGGGCAGAACAGGATCTTTTCGGTACGAGAAATGGCGAACACCCAAGGGCCAGGTAAGTGGAATCAATACATTATTATCAGTTGCTTGCGCTTGAACACCTTCTGGCAAATTTGGATTACTTCCAAATACCCAATATCCATCTTTTCCATACATGCTTTTCCAATTGCCTTTGGTGTCAAAATCTTTTTTTACGGGAAATGCTGAACTTGAACCTATCGCCTTATTTGATGTTTTATCGAAAAATACTCCTGCCAGTTTTACATTGTACCACCAGTTTCCTTTAAAAGTCACCCTTACATCTCCTGAAAGTTCATATACCAGATAACAACCACTCCAAAGCCTTTCGAGATAATCTGTAGTAATCAACGCATTGCTGTTTAAATCCCAGCATTCTACTTTGGTATGATTTGAATCTAAATTTGGGAGGTAAAATGCAACCTGAGTATTTTTATTTGTTGGAAGGTTTAAATCAATTCCAATCCCGATATTATTTTCATCAGGCTCCCAGTAATGCATCAAGCGACCATTACCATCCGGATTCTGCAGTGCTGACAGATCATCGTCTGTGACATTTCTTTTTCCATCTTTCTTTCTAAAAGATAAGTTAACATCAGGCTTATAAGCTTCATCAGGGTAAAAGAACTCATCATCGTTACGGGTTTCAAATCTGTAGGTTCCGGGATGTGGTGTATTATCAGCTACTTTTGCAGCAAAATAAAAATACTGATCGTCGTAGGCCAGATAAGCACTTGCCATGCCTTCGGAATGGGTATCAAATTCCTTAAAAGGATACCATGCCGCTTCGGTTACAGAAAGACTTGATTTTCCGGAGGTGATGGTTTGAGGAAGGCATTTTTTCCAATCATCAAGATTACCATCGATTTTTGGAGATAATTTTGAGATCAGATTTACATGTATTATTTCCTGATGTTGAGAGCTACCATCTTTTCCTGCATCAAAAACCACTTCAAGAGGATAAGCATTTTCGGGCGTTGATTCCCCTTGTGATATCTGCACAACAATTGTTTTTGTTTCGTTTGGTTTTAATACAATTCTCTCAGGATGTTTCGTTGCCAGTTTACCTAATTTAATTTTCAAAAGGCCCGACACGCTTCGATTCAGCACATTTGTAAGCTGAATCTTCATCTCCGGATGATGTTCAATTCTATCAACCAAATCTTTTGCAATGATCTCAACCGGTTGATAGCCTTTGACTTGTCCTTGCCTTAAAGCGGAAATTAAACGGGCAAATGATCCTTTCGAACCGTCAGTACGTAAAAAATACCCCTGAATGGAGAGTGGAATTTCAATCTTATTACCTTTTGTATCAAGCTTATTTCCGTAAAAATCATATAAATAAAAAGAGGGATCGGCTTTGATTGTCATTTTTCCACCAATTTCCTTTCGAACTCCACGAAACAGCACGTTTTCAGCTCCAAAAGCTTCACCTATATCACCAATCACGACCACTGTTCCATCATCGGGTTTATTCCCATTCCCATCGAAACACATCACCCATGGGAGTCCGTTTTTGAAAAGCAACTCGTTGAAATTACGTTCGCCAATCATGTGTTGCACGGCGCCCATGGCAGCCGCAGGCGACCAAACACTTGGCACTGCATCAATTTCTTTGGTTCCATCAACAGTTCTAATTCGTTGTTTGCTTCCTTCGCCTGTGTGACGACGTGAAATCATATAACCACCGTAAATTCCCATCGACCGGTCATATCCTGCCGAACGGTTTGTGGCAACGACTGTCGCAATCCGGTCGTCGGTATTTCCAACCCAGCTTTCTGTATCCCATATCAGCACGCGTCCTTTATGATCTTTTCGGTTGTTCCACTGAGGATAAAGGCAAGGCGACTCCATGCCCTGATAATGAATCGAGAGGAAATCGAAGATAGGCAGAAAATCCATGCTACCATCACTAAACAGTTTATCCCAGGCATTGGAATTGGAATCACAACCGCCAATCAGCACGTCTGCACCTTCTTTTCGGGCTTCCAACACCCCGTTGGCCATGGCGGTATAAATTTCCCGGTACCGAAGCATATCCGACTGCCAGCCTGAAATAGAGATGCCTTCCCAGGGTTCGTTCCATAAATGAACACCTGTTACACAGCCTTTAGGCCAACCGTGATTAGTACATATTTCTTTCACAAATTTCTGAAAATCACCATCGAGTTCTGGTAACCA
>JAQWCZ010000121.1 GCA_028705705.1 Paludibacter sp. | reverse complement strand
CTTCAACAAAACCATTTTGACGGTTAAGCGCCTCAACGGCAGATAGAAATACCTGCAAACTATCTTTATTCAATCCCGATATTCCAATCTGAACGGTATGATTGTCGCTTACAAAATGCAAATCTCCATCCAACGGTTGCACATCCCTTGCAGGTTCAATAAACATCGATGTTTGATGATAATCAGGCATAGCATCCACGTTGAATTTCAGCGGCTCCATACCTGTCGCCGTTTCCAGAAAGCCGGCCAGGATAATGAGAATCCCTTGTCCCATGATGGTTGCGATACGATAGAATGTACTGCGAATTCCGACGAATTTAGCCTGGTTATTAGAATCAAGAGCCAGCATATAAAATCCGTCGGCAGCAATATCGTGGGTAGCCGAACTAAAAGCCAGCAGCCAGAAAAACGCAAGCGTAGCCTGGAAAAAGAATGGCACAGGAATCATAAAAGCAATTCCGGCAAATCCGGCGCCAATAAACAACTGCATGGTAACTATCCACCAGCGTTTTGTTTTCAACAAATCTACAAACGGGCTCCAGAATGGTTTGATAACCCACGGCAAATAAAGCCAGCTTGTGTACAATGCTATATCAGTATTCGAAATACCCATCCGCTTATACATAATAACCGAAATGGTCATAACCGCCACGTAAGGTAATCCTTCAGCCAGGTACAGAGAGGGTATCCAACTCCAGGGTGATGTTTTCTTTTGCATACTATTTTTATTAAAACCACAAAAGGCACAAAAGGAAAACTAAGAAATCACAAAAGAATAAACAGGAAATGAGAGTAAAAAAAATCATCATTCAAATCGTGAATAAATAACATCATCAATTTAAAACTCTGACAACTCTTTTGTGATTTCTTAGTTTTCCTTTTGTGCCTTTTGTGGTTAATATTGTATATTATTTAAAATTTCATTCAGTTTTTCCTTGCTGACGCAAATTTCACTGAAAACAGTTTTAATATCATCAGCCGTTATTTTTTCAAAATCCTTTTCTTTTGGCAACACGCAAACTCCGCTTAAATCGACGGAAGCCGGACTGATCAGGATGTTATTATCCCCTTTGGCAAAGAAACAAGCCGGACGATGGACCTCCCTCGGGAAAACACAGGCAATCCATTTGTTCTTTTCAAACCAAGTCACGATATTAAGCATCGGCTCTTTTTCCCCATCTTTTATTTCGAGAACAGCGAAAATCTTGTTGAACAGTTTTTCAATTTCATTCCGTTTTGCCGATTCAATCACGATTACATTCCGATGATAATCCGGTAAGGTAAAACACAACAACTCATCCGTCGAAATAAGCAATTCTCTTTTGGCTATCAACACTTCTTTCTCCAAGGGGAGAAAACCTTTATTTCCTGCCTGAAAATGGAAATGATCCGGTGCAGAGGCTCCGCATTTTGGTCCGTTGTAGAAAACCACGAAATCATCCAGTGTTTGAGCCAGTTCGAGCATATCCCCAAATCGTCCGAAAATCAATTGATCAACATGATCCCTATAGGGAATGGTCAGATGCACCGGGAATATTGGAAACGGGTTCACTAAAATCTGGTAATTGCGGCCAAAAGGAACACCCTTTTGTTCCGGCGGTAAGTTAGCCGGACAAAGGAAGCATTTCCTTTCCTGAATCGATTTGGCATCGACTTTTGCTGCGCTCGAACGTATGCGTTCCGGGTTAAACTGAACACGTACAACAGCGTCCCCCAGGTCAAAATCCTTAACCTTAACCCTGTTTAGCGCCTCGTAGTTTTGCTTCGCGAGAGGCCATTCTGCCAATTGTTCCTGAAAAAATGATTTTATCATATAATTTAAACAAATAGGCGTTATATAAAAATAAACGGGCGCAAGCCTTGCACCCCTACATTATTTGTTGTTATTCAACGCAATGCGCGCCTGCAATTCCCACGTCCTGATACGGTCTTTATACGTGTTATTTCTATTTATTTTCACAATATCTAATGCAGCATCCGAATTATCTTCCCAGCGACGGCAGAGATACAACACATCATAAATCCGACCAATTTGATATTCACGGGAGAAAGCAAGTCCGAGCGCATAATCCTCACCATAACTGGTATTCGGCACTTTTATTTTGCGCAACATCGGGGTGAAGAAGGCGCGTGGTGCTCCCAGTCCATTGATACGCAAAGCATTGTTTCTTCCGTTATCAGGTGTCCATTCCTTGTGATCAATGATTCCCGGAGGAATGGGTTGTTTATTGAAATCAGTCAGCATATACGTACCGACCACCATCACACAGTTTTGTTCGTAAAAAGCATCAACAATTTTCTGAACGGTATTCTCGTCCGAATACACATCATCACTATCGAGTTGAATCGCGAATTTACCACAAGCTTCGTGCGCAACACCCACATTCCAGCACCCACCGATACCAAGATCCTGCTGTTCGGGAATAACGTGAATTAACCTTTTATCGGAAGCAAAATTCTGAATCAGTTCTGTAGTTCCATCAGTAGAATAATTATCCACGATAATCAGGTTGAATTTAAAATCAGTTTTCTGACTCAGCACCGATTGAATCGCATCCACAATCGTTCTTGCACGGTTCCGAACCGGGATAATCACCGATGCTTCAAATTCAAAAGCCTGCACATCGAAATCGACCTTTTTAAATTCCGGCTTCAGATAGCCGCGAATTTTTCTCAGGTGTTCCGTACAAGCCTGTTCCATTTCGATTTGGACAGCCCTGTTCTTTGGATCCACATAATCAAACTGTTTCTCACCACTTTTGCGGTTGTCATTTTCGACTTCCGTATACAGATACTCATTGATGTGAACCAGATCGGCATACTGAGAAACACGAAGACGCAAATCGTACAAACCGGCATGTTCATAATGACTTGTCATTTCTGAAACCGTTTTTTTCAGTACAGCCGTTTTGAATAATAGCACAGAACCAAAATCAAAATCATCCCGTAAGCTTCCTTTTTGGTAGGTAACAACAGGTTTGTTAGCTCTAACACCATCTTTCATCTGATAGTGGTCGCTATACACCATACCTGCACCAGCATTCTCAGCAATCTGCACCATGCGTTCCAGGGCGAAATAGCCCATGTTCAGCTCATCCGTCTTGGTGTAAATCAAAGTATAATCTGCATCCGAATGTTCTGCTACGGCTTTAACCAAAGCCGTTGAACGGAATGAATCCACTTCAATGCAGGTACTTCCGGCGATTTTATCAGCTAATTTTTCTTTTGTCAGTAAAAAAACATGCGTAACAAGCATCGATTTTTTCAATGATGTTACCGTTTTTTCGACTTGTTCAGTGCTTTCAAATGGAATAAAACAGTTTACGTGCATGTTGTCAATAGGTTTTATCTTGTGAATGATCATTCGTTTAATACATTTTTTCAAGTTTCGAGGCTGGATAATAGTGAGCCAGTATTTCCTGATAAGAGTAACCTTTTGTACTCATGACGGCCGCGCCAATCTGACAAAGTCCTACCCCGTGTCCCCAACCGGCTCCTTTTAATGTAAATGAATCCGGAACCTTGTTCGTTTTTTCTTTAGACATTTTTTTTTCTATAACAAAAGCGGAGCTGTATAAATGTGATTTCGAAAGCGCTTTGCGTATTTCCAATTCTTTACCAATGGTGATGCTACTTTTACTGCCCACGATTTTCAGGCGGATTAATCTACCGGAAACGCCTCTCTCGACAGGTATCAAATCCAATACATCCCCTACATCAATGCCAATTTTATATAGAATGAGCTCTTTTATTTCAGCTTGTGTGAGTATGGTTTCCCAACGATAGAAATCAAGTGTTTTCTGATCGTAATTATTCAGCATTTGAGATAAAATGGTTTCATCATTGGTGTTGCAAAAAGCATCTGGTTTGGTCAGTATCCATTTTCGTGCATTTTTTTCTTTGCTCAAATCCATGTTGTAACCTGTCGGGATGTCCCGATTATCAACGACTTTCGTGAGATATGGATGGTGCGTCGGTTCCCATGTGTTTTCGAAAAGTTCGGTAACACCGCCGCAGCATTTGTAAAAACGGGCATCACAGACTTTATTGTTGTAAGTCAGCACTTCTCCTCGTGTAATTTTTAGTGCATCGTAAACCTGTTCTGAGGAAACCATCGTGATGCCCTGATAACGCTGACAATGGTCATCGGCACAAACATCAAAATGGTCATGTTCCTCGCGATCATACCAGCGGATGTAACCATCATTATTTTTGATATAAGTAGTATAAACTTCATTTTTCACTTGTTTGCTTTTTTCTAGTTGTGCCAGCAACCAACTGCGTGAAATCACCGCATGTGCTTTTAATAATTCAGTCGAAGAAGTTGAACTCATTTCCGAAGAAATCACGCTGAGCAGATATTCTTCAAGCGAAAGAATGTTGACCGCCGTCAGTTTTCCTTTGTCTGCAAAAAGTTTTAATTTTCCTTTGAAACGCTGGTTCCCAGCTCTTTCCCAATGAAACTGAACGCCGATAATTACATTGAATAATTCAAAATCGTCCGTATTTTCGTTGTCGGGTTCAAATATCACGGCATCATTATATATAAATTTTTTCCCGTTGATATGCAATATAAATGAAGTTTCACCAACAACAATAGCAGTTCCTTCCTCAGCGATGAAGTTCTTTCTGGTATCAGTTTCCAAAAAAGTTCCATTAAATCTGAACCGGATGGTTTCTGATGATAAAATTCCTACTTCAATTTTAGGAGTTTTCATAATATTTTATTATAAATCCACTGACCACTAGTCATTTTTTAAAAGCATCAAGCACCTTTTTCACAGAGCCATATTGTAAAAGCAGTATCCTCGCTTCCTCTTTAATCAGCCCAAGTTCATCTGCTATCATGCGTGTTCCTCTTTCAATTAATTTCTTATTTGTTAGCTGCATGTTTACCATTTTGTTACCTTTCACGCGACCCATTTTTATCATCAGGGTTGTTGAAATCATGTTGAGAATCAACTTTTGAGCTGTACCGGCCTTTAATCGGGTGCTACCGGTGACAAATTCTGGTCCCACAACCGCTTCAATTGGGTATTCTGCAGTTAAAGCTAATGGCGATCCGGGATTACAGGTAATACAACCAGTTAACAAACCTGCTTCTTTGGCTTTTTTTATACCCCCTATTACATAAGGAGTCGTGCCTGAGGCGGCAATACCAATCACGGTGTCTGTTTTATTGATTTGGAATGCTTCCATGTCTTTCCATGCTTGTTCGGGGTTATCTTCGGCACCTTCAACCGCAGTTCTCAAAGCAGTATCTCCACCAGCAATCAATCCAATGAAAATCCCCGGAGAGACACCAAAGGTTGGTGGAATTTCAGATGCATCGAGTACGCCTAAACGCCCGCTGGTACCGGCTCCAATATAAAAAACGCGACCACCCAATCGCATTCTTTCCAGGGTTTTGTCAACGAGTTTTTCTATCTTCGGTATTACCAGCTTAACAGCCGCATGAATTTTTGCATCTTCCTGATTGATGCCGGTTAAAAGCTCTTGTACCGACATTTGCTCTAAGTCATCAAAAGGAGAAGGTGATTCTGTTATGTTTTTCATTTTTTTAGTATTCAGTCGTCAGTCTAACGTCAAACGACTAACGTCAACTAATTATTTTTTATTTTTTGTTTTTGTCAGAGGGCGTAAGCGTTGCACTCCACGCTTTTCGTTCTCCGCTTTTCGCTTTTCGCTAAGAGACGTGATCATCACGTCTCATAATTTTTTTTATCCGCTCCAAACTCGTTCGATTCACTGCCGATTTGCTGAAAATGGCGTCAAACTCATTTTGCTTCATTTTTTTCCAGTCATCTTTCGCTAAACTGAAAATTTCTTCGGTGGGAGTCAGTTCTTCGTGGTTGTGCGGGTGACCGAAACGTTTGTTCCAGGGGCAAACATCATTGCAGATGTCGCATCCTACAATACATCCTGAGAGTTTATCTTTCAGTTCCTCCGGGATATCAGATTTACTTTCCAGGGTAAGGTAGGAGATACATTTGCGCGGGTCCATGCTTTTGCCGTTGAGGGCGTTGGTCGGACAAGCATCGATACATTTCCGGCAGTTACCACAACGAAAAGGAAACGGCGCTTCCGAGGGTGTTACATCCACATTCAGTAGCAATATGCCAATAAAAACATAGGAGCCTAACTTCGGATGAATGAGCAGAGAATTCCGACCGATCCAACCGAGACCTGCTTTCTCAGCCCAGCGCTTTTCAAGAATAGGTGCCGAATCTGAAAAACTATGCTGATGCTCTTTCGAGACACATTCTTCTCCATATTCAGCAACAATTTTTGCTTCAAGTTGCCAAAGCTTTTGCTTCATG
>JAQWCZ010000120.1 GCA_028705705.1 Paludibacter sp. | reverse complement strand
TTTGTTTGAAGGTATTCTCTTAGCAACATGCCGAGGTTTTCATCATCCTCGCATAACAGGATTTTTACTTTTTCATCATTCATATTCAGTATATTTAAGTGTTGGTAATGCAATAATAAATTTTGTTCCGATATTTAGTTCGCTTTCAATTTTAATGATGCCATGATGTTCCTGGATGATCTTTTTTACATAAGCCAATCCAAGTCCAAAGCCCTTTACATTGTGAGTATTTCCGGTTGGTACACGATAGAACTTTTCAAAAATTCTTTTATGATCATCTTTTTGTATTCCGATTCCATTGTCTTCAATGCTAATCATCAGATGATCTTTTTCATTCCAGGTTTCCAGTGTAAGTAATAATGGCTTGTCACTATATTTCAGGGCATTGTCAACCAAGTTGTGAATTACGTTCGTAAAATGTACTTCATCTGCCATAATCAAATCATCCTGAGCTTTTAAAATGGTCGTAATTTTTCCTCCTTTATTGGCAACTTTAAGTGAAAAAATTTCAGAAGTGTGTGCAATCAACTCATTGATATGCATTTCTTTCATTTTAAAAGTTGATTTTTCAGTTTCAAAGAGCGACAGTTTCAACACTTCTTCAACCATTCTGCTTAAACGAGCTGTCTCATCCCGGATTACTTTTGAAATATGTTTCAATGTCTCAGGAGTTTTACCTACACCCGGATCCTGCAACATCTGTGATGCCAGCGAAATGCTGGAAATTGGCGTTTTTAGCTCATGTGTCATGTTATTAACAAAATCATTCTTAATATTGTTCAACTGTTTTTGTTTAAAAATAACAATTAATGCAACAATAAAGATGCCTAAAATTAACACTACTAACACAATGGTAGGGTATAACAGGTACATGGAGCTGATAATAAAATTCTTTTTACTGGGAAATGTTACTTGTAAATAAATCTCATTGGTACTTTCTTCAAGTGGAAAGAATTTTTGTTTGTATACACTGCTGGTAGTTTCATTTTGGTTCTGGTGAAAGTCTTTATTACATCTGAAAAGCTCATGACCTCTTTTGTCAACCACACTGTAATAGAAAGGCAGATCAATCCCATTGCTTGTAAGATATTTTTCCAGTATGTTGTTAAGCTCAACAAAATCAACACGTTCACTTATGTCTTTTTTACTGCTTTCCCGAAGCCACCGAAATACAGCCTGGTCGAGAATGGTTTTTGATCTTGAAAATTCTTTTCTAAATTTGTCCTGCAGGTATTTTGATGTTTCTTCAATAGTAGCTTTTCCGTGTCGGGTAGAAATACGGATTTTAGGGTTACTTTGATTCTGATCATAGGAAGAAAGTCCTCGACTCATCGTGTCAATCTTATTCTGATTGTCAGAATCCATTTGTACCATACCCGGAAGTAAATCAAGGCTCTTGTTGTAGTCAAGTACTTCTAGTGTTTGAGCAAGGTATTCAAGCGCTTCGTTTTCTTCAACCAGGATAACAGTACTTAATAAACTCCTACGCACACTTTCATCAAACTGATTCTCAATCATTTCGGCATTAACTTTTACATATCTTGCCTGAAGAATGATCAGTCCGATTAAAGAGCAAACCATGGATAAAATCAATATGATAATCGTGCTGCGTTTCATAATGCTGCAAATATATCACAAATTAAAATGTTAAAATTCCATTTAGGTTTATATTTAACAATATATAAGGAAAGAATGTTTTGTGTTTTAGAAAATATAGTAAATGAATCTTAATAAAAATTATATGACAAAGTTTATGGTGAATAACTAATAAATAAGTAACAAAACGGTCAATGTTATTCAGGCATCAACAATTCGCTATTCACTATTCGCTATTAGTTACAATTTACTACATTTGTATCTGAAAAATTAAATAATACGGATGAAGAAATGGACAAGTTTGCTGGCAGCCAATTTTTTGGGCGTTTTCAATGATAATTTTCTGAAGAACGCCATTATTTTTGTTGCGATAGGATGGAGTTTACCTGTCTGGCTCACTCAGTCACAGTTAATAGCTCTTGTATCTGCTTCTCTTGTTGTACCTTATCTGATTTTATCTCCGTTGGGTGGAAAATTAGCTGTTCATTATTCAAAACTTAAGGTTTTTCGTTTTTTTAAGCTGATGGAATTTCCTATCATGGTGATTGCCTGTGTCGCTTTTTTGTATGAATGGGTGATCGTTGCAGTATTGGCTGTCTTGCTGATGGGTATCCAGAGTTGTTTGTATTCACCAGCCAAATATGGATTAATCAGGGATATAGGAGGTGTTGAAGGAAGTGCTATTGGCAGCGGCTTGTTTGAAACCATGGCTTTTCTTGGTATTCTTACCGGGACAGTGTTGGCATCCTGGTTGAGTGATTATCATCAGGTTTGGGTGTTTGTAGTCATGTTTATGTTGCTTGCTGCAGGAGGATATGTTGCAACCTTGCGAATCAAAGCAACTGAATTGAATCCTGACCCTGAAACATCTTTGAAAATCAATTTGTTTCCCTGGCGGTTTTTGCGGGATTCCTACAAATTGGCAAAATCATTTAAACAAGTCAATTTAGCAGTGTTTTGTGTTTCAGTGTTTTGGCTGATAGGTGCTCTATTGCAAATGAATATTGTAATACATGCAAAAATTTTTTATCAGGTTTCAAACACGGCAACTGGTGTCGTGATGGCATTTGCAGCCATTGGTATTGCTCTCGGAACCTGGCTGACCGGCATTTTGTCTTCCAAAATTAAGGGACATAAATTAATGTTATGTGGATTAACCGGTATGTTGGTAAATCTATTGATTATTGTATTTTTGCAAATTGATTTTCAATTGTTTCTTGTGTTGATATTTTTAATTGCCTGTTTTGGCGGTTTATTTCAGGTGCCAAATTTAACCGTGATACAACAGGCTGATGCCGGTCGAAAATTAGGACAGTTGTTGGCTTACATGAATCTGGTCATTTTTATTTTTGTGCTGATGGCTTCTGTATTATTCTCAATAACGACGTTTATTACAAACGATAATAGTCATGTTGTGTTTGGGTTGATTGCGATGATTTGTTTGTTGACTTTGTTTTTTATGAAAAAGAAAAAGAAATAGATAAAAGTGTAACCAGACCTGTCAGGTTTGTCAAACCTGACAGGTCTAAAACAATATAAACAGAGTATGGTAGCCAAAAAATCATTTAAAAAAATTATTTCTGATCTTGGTGTTCAGATTGTCATTGCCATGGTAGTAGGTATTGTTGTTGGCAAATTGATGGGGACCTCGGCATCTATGTTTGCCCCGCTGGGCAGTCTTTTTATTCAGTTGATCAAAATGCTGGTTATTCCATTGGTATTTGTGTCCATTGTTGCAGGTTCAGCATCACTGGGAACGACCAAATCAGCAGGACGAATCGGAGTTGCCACTATTGCATATATTTTTATAACAACTGTAATCGCTGTAATACTTGCAATTATATTGGGTGAATGGTTCAGACCTGGTGCTGGTTTGTCGGTCGATTCCATTCAATCATTTTTACCTGCTGAAGGATACAATGCTACTCCTCAGAAAATGGAATTCTGGCCGATGTTGCTGGATATCATACCCACTAATCCCATCAAGTCCCTTGCTGATGGTAATATCCTGCAACTAATTTTTTTTGGTTTATTTTTTGGTTTTGGTTTAAGTGCATTGTTGCCACAGAAAAAGCAACCGGTTTTAAATGCTTTCAATACTTTCTTAGACGCGTTGATCTGGTGTATTCAAAAAGTAATGCTCGTGGCTCCACTCGGGGTATTCGGACTGATGGCTGACGCAACAGGTTCTTTCGGCTTTGGTATGTTGTTAAAAGTAGGGAATCTTTTCTGGGTAAATATAATCGCAGCTTTTATCATGTTGATATTATTTTATCCATTGACGCTAAAGTTGTTCTCGAAAATAAAATTAGCTCACTTTTTCAGGTCCATGATTCGTCCGCAGGTTGTGGCTTTATCTACTTCTTCTTCTTTGGCTACTTTACCTGTTAATATGGCAACTTGTGAAGAAAAACTGGGTGTAAGTAAAGAAACCACGTCTTTTGTTGTCCCCCTGGGTGCTACTATCAATATGACCGGTAGTGCCATTTATTTTACGCTGGTAGCCTTGTTTTTTGCACAGCTCTACAACATTGATCTAACACTTGCTCAGTATGTAGCCATCACGATTACGGCCAGCGTTGGTTCAGTTGGCCAGGCAGGTGTGCCCGGACCAACCTTATTGGTAGTTGCCGTGTTGGTTTCGGCCGGTATCCCGATTGAAGGCTTACCTTTATTATATGCACTCGACAGGGTGTTCGACATGTTGCGTACTGTCTTGAATATTACCGGTGATGCTACTTGTGCAATCATAGTGGATAATCAGGCATCAAAAACAAAATAATCCTTTTATTGATTTTCCGGGTTTGGAGGAGTATATTTAGGGCAATAAGTTCTCACAGTTGTTTTAATGTGAATCAGGAACCTCCGGTTAATCTGCTTGAGATTATATTGACCGACAAAATTATAAACACAGGTCGATCTATTGACTCTGATATGGTCAGCAATGCTGTTCAAAAAGCTTTCAGGATAAAAGCAAATGATATACAAGGAGATTTAACGGTAGAAGTAACTAGTGTTATGTATTCAGTTTCAACCACTACCATTCTTAATAATCAGCCGAGAATGGATAGAATTTGATCATTACTTTCAATCCAACAACTCAAGGAAAACATACCGGAGAGGTAACATTTTTGTTATTTTTTCACGTATTTCCGGATAGTTTTCAATACAATAAGCTCCATAATTTCGTAACCTTTCATGTTGGGATGTACTCCATCGGCAGCAATTTCAGCAGGTAATCCACCACGTTCATCTACCAATACTGAATAGTAATCAACAAAAGGAATTTTATTGGCAGCAGCATATTCTTTAATCATTTCATTCAATAATTTAATGTCGGCTGCAGGTGCCAGTTCTTTGTTCCACTTGAATTCATAAGCAGGTAATATTGTGCACAATACCGGTTTGATTTTGTGTAACTGAGCCAGTTCGCACATCGATTTGATGTTTTGCATGATATGTTTATGACTAATCATGCCGTTATTGCGTGCAATATCGTTGGTGCCTGCCATGATGACAACCATTTTAGGTTTCAGATCAATAACATCTGACTGAAAACGGGTAAGCATCTGACTCGTTGTTTGTCCCCCGATTCCACGACCGGTAAAACCATTCTCAATAAAAAATTCCGGATGTTGTCTATACCATCCATCGGTAATTGAGTTTCCCAGAAAAACCACTTTGGCCGGTTTTTGCATGGTATCGTTCATGGCTTCATAGCGATAAAAACGAGCCCAGTCAGTTGACCGCATTTTTGCTTTTTCTTTTTCAGCAAAATGTTTTTCGAGTTGTTTATATTGCTCCGAATCGAGTGTAATCGAGAGTGATTCTGTGTTTTGAGCATAAATGCTGATTGTTATAATCAGTGCTGTGTAAATTAATGCAAATTTTTTCATCTGTTTATATTTTTATCAGACAGGATTAATATGTTGAAAGAAAGTAACATGTAAATCCTGTTTTTTTTAAAATCATTTCCTCGTGTGTCTAAATCTTTATTTAAACATTGGTATTTCATTTGTTTATATATTTTTATTTGTCAGGTGAAATTTACGTGACAAAATGCTGCAAATTTACCATTTTTTTAAAGAATCCATTTCTTTGTAATGAAATTAATCTTTTTCAGTGTTAATTTTATCCGGAGAAAAGGTAAGTGAATTAAAGGTATTGTTTTGCTAAACTGCATTGATATATCATAATGTTTTACTAAAATTTTTATTCTCAGCTGTTTTGTAAATAAAAGATTTATCTTATCTTTGCAGTCCGTTTATTATCCCAGTGTAAAAGTTCGTGATTTCCTGTGTGAATATCCTGAATTTGTACCGATTAGCCTCATTCAAATTCAGTGAGAAAACCTGCGAAAAAACGACAGTTATTAATTAAAAAAAACATTTTTATAAAGTGGATACGTTAAGTTATAAAACCATTTCTGCCAACAAAGCTACAGCGCAGAAAGAATGGGTAGTTGTGGATGCTACCGAAATGGTGTTGGGACGTATGGGCTCGAAAGTTGCCAAACTTTTGCGCGGTAAATACAAACCCAGTTTCACCCCTCACGTTGATTGCGGAGATAATGTGATTATTATCAATGCTGAAAAAGTAGTGTTAACAGGTAATAAATGGACCGATCGGATTTATCTTCGTCACACCGGTCGTCCCGGCGGACAACGTGAAACGACTCCGGCCAAGATGATGGCAAAAGATCCTGAAAAACTGGTTAAGAAAGTGGTAAAAGGTATGTTGCCGAAAAACAAAC
>JAQWCZ010000119.1 GCA_028705705.1 Paludibacter sp. | reverse complement strand
AGCAGCTCTACGGAAACCAATGAGCATCACACCAATGATACCGCCTTTAATACCGTCGGGGGAAAATGCTCCATCCCATATCAATCGGAATGCATCACCTAAGTGTTGATAATTAAATGCGATGACGGTTAATGCAGATAATATATAAAGACCTGCCATCAGCGGAAAAAGTTTGTTGTTGACTTTCGCGATGCCTTTGATGCCACCTATGATCACGATGCCAACAAGGAAAGCCAACAGGATGCCAATCCAAATCTGAGTTCCATCAAGTCCGGGAAAGGTGGTAATGACCTGCGCCACCATTTGGTTTGACTGAAACATGTTTCCAATACCAAAGGCTCCGATACTGGCGAATAAGGCAAAAATGAAAGCTAAGATTTTCCCGGTTCTAACCCAACCTTTTTTTGCCAATCCGTCGCGGAGGTAATACATCGGTCCCCCCGAAATACTTCCATCGGCATTGACTTTCCTATATTTCACACCCAAGGTACATTCGGTGAATTTAGTCGTCATACCCAGAAAGCCGGCAATAATCAGCCAAAAGGTAGCTCCGGGTCCGCCCATTGTAATGGCAACGGCTACCCCGGCAATATTGCCGAGTCCGACTGTAGAGGCTGTCGCGGTGGCAAGCGCCTGAAAATGGGAAATCTCTCCACTGTGACTTTTCTTGTCGTATTTTCCAATGACCAGTTCGAAAGCATGTTTAAATCCCCTGATGTTGATGAACTTCAGGTAAATGGTGAAGAATAAAGCCCCGAAAATCAGCCAGATGATGATAAAAGGTATTTTAACCGGTAAGGTGATGCCAAATGCAGCAAATGGATCCCAGAATAATATCTTATCCAAGAAATTTACCAAAGGTTGAAATAATCCGTCTACTGAATTTGTCATAAGTATTAAATTTAAAAGTTAAAAAACCCGGACGTAACAATTTACATCCGGGTTTTGATTTTATAATGATATCATCCGCATTTCGAATATCCGCAATTTTTGCAGGTCAAACAACCTTCCTGATATACCAGGGCTTTTTCACCACAGTTCGGACAAGGTTGTTCTTTGATTTGCGTGCCATCCGGTATATATTTTTTAAGGGCACGTTCTACCCCAACTTTCCAGGTGTTGATGGATTCACTGTCGAGTTGCAGACTGGAAACCAGTTTGACCACCTGATCAATCGGCATACCGTAACGTAACACGCCGGAAATTAGTTTCGCATAGTTCCAGAATTCTTTGTCAAACTTGTGTGAAAGTCCTTCTACTGTCGTTTTGAACCCTCTTTTATTCATAAACTGAAAGTCGTATCGCTTGTTTCCTTCTTCGTCGGCAGTTTTTATGATTTTACCTTCGGTAACAGTTTTAGGGAGCAGAATGCCTTCTTCATCATCGGCAATACCGGTAAAGATTTCGTAAGGGCGACCGTCTTTCAAACCAACAAAAGCAATCCATTTGTCACGGTTATTCTGGAAACGAACCACATCACATTTCAGTTCTTTCGGACGAACCAGTCTGTCTTCATCATAAGGGAAGCACACTTGTTTGGTGTTTTCATCCTTCTCTTTTTTATCACTGATTAAAACGCCTGAACGGGAGCCATCGCGATATACGGTTACCCCTTTACAGCCGCATTTCCAGGCTTCTTCGTACAGTTGTCCCACCAGTTCTTCACTTACATCTGCCGGAAGGTTGATGGTAACAGAAATCGAGTGATCCACCCATTTTTGGATTCTTCCCTGCATCTGTACTTTCTTCAACCAATCGACATCATTCGCCGTAGCTTTGTAATAAGGAGATTTTGCCACTAATTCTTCCAGTTCTTCATGGGTGTAATGTTTTGTAGTCGGATGTCCGTTGGCTTCCATCCAGGTCACGAATTTATGATGGAAAACTGAATATTCTTCCCACGAATCGCCATTTTCATCTACAAAATCAATCGTCACATTTTTATCGTTGGGATTCACTTTACGGCGACGTGTATAATAAGGCATGAAAACCGGTTCGATTCCTGATGTGGTTTGGGTCATGATGCTGGTCGTGCCCGTAGGAGCAATAGTCAGACAAGCAATGTTTCTTCGACCATATTTCACCATATCATTGTGCAACTCAGGATCTGCTTCTTTTAAGCGGTTAATAAAGGGATTGTTTTCCTCTCTTTTTGCTTCATAAACCGTGAAAGCACCACGCTCTTTGGCCATGTTCACAGAAGAACGGTAAGCGGCCAACGCCAGTGTTTTATGTACCTGCTCCGAAAAATCGGTTGCATCATCCGTACCATAACGATAGCCCAAAGCAGCCAGCATGTCACCTTCTCCGGTTGTGCCTACTCCGGTACGGCGACCCTGTGACGTTTTGAGTTTGATTTTTTCCCAAAGCTGAAACTCTGTACTTTTGATTACATCATCTTCCGGATCGGAACCGATTTTTTCAATAATTTTTTCAATCTTTTCCATTTCCAGATCGATAATGTCGTCCATGATACGTTGTGCCAGTTGCACATGTTTTCTGAATAACTCAAAATCGAAATAAGCATCCGGTTTGAACGGATTTACCACATAAGAATAGAGGTTGATGGCCAGCAAACGGCAACTGTCGTAAGGACACAGCGGAATTTCGCCGCATGGATTTGTCGAAACTGTTTTATAACCTAAATCAGCATAACAATCCGGCACAGATTCCCGAATGATGGTGTCCCAGAAAAGAATTCCCGGTTCGGCCGATTTCCAGGCATTGTGCACGATTTTCTTCCAAAGGGCATTGGCATCAACCTCTTTTTTAAACCAGGGTTCTTGGGAATAAATCGGGTATTGTTGGGTATAGGGGCGGTTTTCGAGCGCAGCCCGCATGAATTCATCATGAATTTTTACTGAAACATTAGCGCCGGTTACTTTACCGGACTCCATTTTTGCATCAATGAACGATTCTGAATCCGGATGTCTGACCGACACACTCAACATCAGTGCACCACGTCTTCCGTCCTGTGCCACTTCCCGGGTTGAGTTCGAATATCTTTCCATGAAAGGAACAATACCCGTAGAAGTCAGCGCTGAATTCTTAACCGGAGAGCCTTTCGGACGGATGTGTGAAAGGTCGTGACCGACACCACCGCGTCGTTTCATCAACTGTACCTGTTCCTCGTCAATTTTAATGATGGCGCCGTAAGAGTCGGAATCACCGTCGAATCCAATTACGAAGCAATTCGATAAAGATGCAACTTGAAAATCATTTCCGATGCCGGTCATGGGACTCCCTTGCGGAACGATGTACTTGAAATTACGAAATAATTCAAACAGTTCGTTTTCGTCCAGCGGATTGGCATAATTTCGTTCAATTCTGGCAATTTCTTTTGCCAGTCTTCGGTGCATGTCATCAGGAGTCAGTTCATAAATGTTTCCAAAAGAATCTTTTAAAGCATATTTGGTCGTCCAAACTTTAGTTGCCAATTCATCTCCCTGGAAAAATTTGAACGAGGCTTCTTTTATTTCCTCAGGTGTATAGGTCTTTGTTTTCACGATATGAAATTTGTTTTATTAGTTTTGTGTTATAATTTGTTTGTCAATGATTTATTCAACAGAGGTAGAATTGTTGAAAATGGACTACAAGTTTAGATAATTATTTCCATTCTTCAAACAAAAAGTTGAAAATTATTTACTATTTAGAATGTAAAGTTTCCAAAAATATTTAATAAGTATATGATAATGAGAAAGAAAGAGTTTTAAAAAACAGAAAAAGTTTTCTAAAAAAGAGAACTTATATATTTAAGAAGTGAATAAAATGTAGATGTATAAACAAAGTTAAGACATAATCTCCCCCTTTACAACTTGGAAGATTTTAGCTTCACTTTTCAATTGTAGTAATATTTTGTCGAGATTTTCACGGTTAGTATCAGTAATGAATATCTGACCAAACAAATCGGAGGCGACTAATTTTACAATTTCTTCCACTCGCTTGGCATCTAACTTGTCAAAAATATCATCCAGTAACAAAAGAGGAGAGCAATGATGCGTTTTTTTAAGAAAATCGAACTGGGCGAATTTTAGTGCAATCAGGTAAGTTTTGTTTTGTCCTTGTGAACCTACTTTCTTAATAGGATAATTATCCAAAGTCATTTCCAGCTCGTCTTTGTGGATGCCTTGAGTTGAAAACCCCAACATGCGATCACGTTCGCGTGTTTCAGCCATCCTTTCCCGCAGGTTTTCATGTCGCTGGTATTGGGAGCTATACTCCAGACTGACCTGCTCTCTGTTACCTGAGATGCGGTTGTGAAAATCCTGAAATACTGGAATAAATGCTTGTATAAATGTCGTTCTGGATTCGTGGATGTATCTTCCGGCACTATCCATTTGTTCTTCCAGGATTTCAAATACGGTTTCGTCTATGGAATTTTCTGATTTCAGTAGGGCATTGCGCTGTTTCAGTATGTTGTTATACTGAAGCAACTGTTGCAGGTATTGTTTGTTGTATTGCGAAATCACCCCGTCCATGAATTTTCTTCTCTCGTCGCTTCCTTCCGAAATCAATTGACTGTCGTCGGGTGATACCATGACCAGCGGAATAAGTCCGATGTGATCCGACAATTTCTCGTATTCTTTTTTATTGCGTTTGAATTGTTTCCGCTGCCGACGTTTTAATCCGCAATAAATATGCTCGGGTGTATCGTTTTTAGCATAATCTCCTTGAATCAGAAAAAAATCGGCTTCGTGATTGATGTTTTGCGAATCAATCGAGTTCGAATGACTTTTGCAAAATGAAAGGTAATATATGGCATCCAGCACGTTGGTCTTTCCCATACCATTATCACCGACAAAGCAGTTGATTTTGTCTGAAAAATCAAGTGTTGCTTCAGCGATATTTTTATAATTGATGATGGAAAGAGATTTTAGTCTCATGACATATTAATGCTACTTTTTTGTACAAAAATAGCGTAATTTTTTCTACCTTTGCGACGATTTTCTAAAATTTATCAACAAAAGAGGTCTAAAGTCTAATGTCAAGGTAAATGGTTGAGTTTAAGTTACAGGAAATTAAAATTAATTTTTAATTCTATAAATATTAGACTTTAGACCTCAGACCTCAGACATTAGACTTTAGACTTTAGACCTCACACACAATTTTAAAAAATGGCAAAATTAAGCAAAGACGATGCATTGAAGTATCATTCACAGGGTAAGCCTGGTAAGATAGAAGTTGTTCCGACCAAACCATACAGTTCTCAACGTGATTTATCATTGGCCTATTCGCCGGGAGTGGCGGAACCTTGTCTGGAAATTGAGAAAAATCCGGAAACGGCTTATGAATATACCGCTAAGGGCAATCTGGTGGCTGTTATTTCGAACGGTACGGCTGTGTTGGGACTCGGTGATATCGGCGCCATGGCAGGTAAACCTGTGATGGAAGGGAAAGGACTGTTGTTCAAGATTTTTGCCGGAATCGATGTGTTTGATATTGAAGTCAATGAGAAAGATCCGGAGAAATTCATCCAGGTGGTTAAAGCCATTTCTCCCACTTTCGGCGGAATTAACCTGGAAGATATCAAAGCGCCGGAATGTTTTGAAATTGAGGAAAAACTGAAAAAGGAACTCGATATCCCGATCATGCATGACGATCAGCATGGAACGGCCATAATTTCTTCTGCCGGCTTGCTCAATGCCCTGGAACTGACCGGTAAAAAAATTGAAGAGATAAAAATCGTTGTGAATGGCGCTGGTGCAGCAGCCAATTCATGTACACAACTGTATATGTTGCTGGGCGCTAAACTGGAAAACATCGTGATGGTGGACTCCAAAGGCGTCATCAATACCAAACGTACCGACCTGAATAGCCGTAAGAAACCATTTGCCACTTCCCGTGATATCACGACTCTTGCTGAAGCAGTAGCCGGTTCTGATGTGTTTTTGGGACTTTCGGTTGCCGGAGTGCTATCGAAGGAAATGGTGCAGTCGATGAACGACAAGCCAATCGTGTTTGCATTGGCCAACCCGAATCCGGAGATTTCTTATGAGGACGCCATGTCTGCTCGTCCTGATATTATTTTCGCGACCGGTCGCTCCGATCATCCTAACCAAATTAACACTGTACTTGGGTTCCCTTATATTTTCCGTGGCGCCCTGGATGTCCGTGCGAAATGCATCAACGAGGAAATGAAGGTTGCTGCGGTACGTGCCATCGCTGAATTGACTAAAAAAGCGGTACCCGATGTGGTGAATGCGGCTTATAATATCAAGCGGCTGACTTTCGGAACGGAATACATCATCCCCAAACCGCTCGATCCGCGTTTGCTGACGACGGTGGCTCCGGCTGTAGCCAAAGCAGCTATGGATTCGGGTGTTGCCCGTAAAAATATCGATGACTGGGATGCCTACAACAACCGCCTG
>JAQWCZ010000118.1 GCA_028705705.1 Paludibacter sp. | reverse complement strand
ATTTTTGCACAAAATTACAATAAAAACGCAATATAAAACAAGTTCTGATTCAAAAAATAGTTGAATCTTTGCATAGATTCTTTTCTATCAATAAAACCAATCCTGATTATTAGTTTATTATCACAGCATTTACTTATGAAATTTTATCTGCCATTTGCACTTCTATCACTTTATTTGATGGTATTTATCATCAAGCTGCCAGCACAAACAACACCACAAGTTGAAAGGTTACAAAATCCATCTGATTCTTCAGCCTGGAAAATACAATTAAATGAAATTAGCATTGTCGCCCGGAAGAAACTCTTCATTCGAAAAAACGACCGGCTGATTTTCCATATTGAAAATACAACCATGAATTCAGGGAGCAATGCTTTTGATGCATTGCGTATGACTCCGGGCGTGCAGGTACAGGATGATCAAATCAGCATGACAGCTAAAAGCAACATCATCATTACAATCAACGACAGGATCATACCGCTCAACGGAGAGAACTTATCGACTTTCTTAAAGGGAATTCCCACATCATCCATTAAACGTATTGAAGTTATAACCGCACCCTCTGCCCGATACGATGCGGAGGGCAATAGCGGCATCATCAATATTGTATTGAAAACAGCAACAACTGATGCATGGAACCTAAATCTACGTGGAACCTATACACAAGCCACCTACCCTCAGGGAAATGCGGGTATAGATTTCAATTTTAAAAATAAAAAGCTATCGGTTTCCGCCGGCTTTACATCCGATTATAAGCAAACATTTTACAAAATGAAAAATACAATCTTCTACGAGGATGAAACCTGGATGTTGACAGCACCCTTTTCCGGAAAAGGCAAAGATTTCAACGGGAATGCCGGAATTGATTACGATATAAACAGCCGATGGACAGTCGGAGCCATGTATATAGGCAACCAATCTGCATACAGGAGGAAAAACAACCATATAGTAACAAAGGTTTTCGATACGGATGAACATCTAATGGAACAAATGCTTACAGTGAGAAACTTAACTAAGTGGAATAACCTGAATACACTTAATTTACATAGCATTACAAATATTGACACACTCGGGAAAAAAGTTTCGTTAGATTTGGATTTTTTCTCCTACAATAGTTACGATTCTATAAAAAACCACGGGAATACTTATGACGCATACAATAACTTGATGTCAGATACCTTTTATGCCAACATAAACTGCAACGAAGGAAAAGTAAACAATTATTCCGCAAAAATTCATGTTGATTTTCCGCTGAAATGGATTAATCTGAATTTTGGAGGAAAAGTATCATTTTCAACAAACAACAACGACTTTGTATTTTATGATAACAGTTTAGGCAATTTAGTGGTGGATGCCGGACAAACAAATACCTTCAACTACAAAGAAAAAATTTTGGCAACTTATTGCGCTGCAACAAAACAAATCACAAAAAAACTCGATACACAGATTGGTTTTAGATTAGAGCACACAACCACAGAAGGATTCTCACAGACTTTAAATCAAACTACAACCAATCGTTATTTTAGGATATTTCCAAGTTGCTATCTGAATTATCAGTTCAATGAAGACCAATCTGTCGGTTTAAATTACAGCCGCAGGATTAATCGACCGGACTTCATGACTTTAAATCCATTCAAGTCCTATTTTAACGCTTATGACTATAACGAGGGAAACCCTTTCCTGAAACCATCTTTTGCTGATAACATTGAATTTGCACTAAACACAGCAAACTTTGAACATAAACTATGGTACACCTCAGTTATCGGTGATAATTTCAGCTTTCCTTTTGTAGATCCAGCTACCAGAATTGTACGTCACTATCCCGAAAACTGTGTGAATTATTTCAGCACCGGATTGTCCGAATCCTGGTTATTTGACAAATTCTCGTGGTGGAATTCCTTTAATAATGTAGTGGTTTATTACATGCAAAAAAAAGCAACCATCACAGCAGCTCATCCTATGCTGGAAATCGTGAGCGGAAAACTCTATACCAATAATGATTTTGTTTTAAATAAAAAGAAAACCATCTTGTTTAATCTAGGATTTTTCTATGAATTCCCTTACCTGGCAGCATACAACCATATCGAAGCCCTGAGCATCCTATATGCCGGCATAAAACTTCTGCTATTCAACGAAAATATGACTATATCGCTAACATCAAACGACATCCTAAGATCAAATCACTCGAAATCAACTGTTATCTCCAATAGCATCCGATACTTATATGATAATTACGGCGACACACAAAACATACGTCTGTTTGTCAGTTACAAATTCGGCAACAGGAATTTGAGCACAACCAAACACAAAACAAGCAATACGGAAGAGCAGGAACGACTGAAAAAAGTATAAAAAATTACAATATAGATTATTCAACTTATTCACAAAATTAACCATTTATGAAAAAACTATTTTATTTAATTACCATTGTGGCATTTACACTTACTTCATGTGATACAAATGAAGTCTATAATCTAACAACAGAGTTAACTGATTCAATTGCAAATGCAGTAGATCCCGAAATGATTCAACTTGGCAAAAAACGAGAAAACCCATATTCCGTTGAAAATATACGAAAGGCTTATCAAACATTACTTGCCGATGGTAAACTACGAACTCCAATTAATATTCAAGCAACCAATTTGTATGTTAGATTCTTACCAAAGACAGAAGAAGAATATCAAACACTAAAAAAGCAAGGTTTTGAATTATTTGATTATCCACTTGAATACGAAAGAATTGAAGGAGGCAGTTATTATCATGACCCAAGTCTCCCAAAAGATGGCTTCACATGGATTTATGTAGTTTTGCCTGTTGATTATGTTTTTGGTGACATCAAATACGAGATCATTTCAGAACTAGTACTGCAAGATGAAAGCGAAGCTTCAAGTATATCTGCACAGAAAGTGAAAGCTATTGATTCCAACTATTGGTCTTTAATTGAAGAAAAATCATTTGAATTAACTAATAATGAATATTATTCCAGAAAAAAATCTACAAATGGAATGATGAAGGCAAAAGTTAAACCAAGTGGTAAAATAACATTAGATGATGATGTCTTAGGTATAGAAATAGGCATTGAGGGTGTAAAAGTAAGAGCATCAAGATGGTTTACTGCAAAATACGGTTATACAAAATCAGATGGCAGTTACACTTTTGATTATACTTTTAGTGGTCCTGTTGATTACAGTTTAGTTTGGGAGCGTGAAGATTGGGACATTCGTAATGGTTTTTGGGCACAAGCATCATACAATGGACCTAATACAGTTACAAATTCATGGAGTGTGAAAATAAATAATTCTAATATACAATTTGTATATGCAAACGTTCATAGAGCTTGTTTTACATATTGGTTTAATATTTCTTCATTTGGTATAAAAACACCTCCTAAAGATTCATTTTGGTCTCCCCGTGTAAAAATTGGTGTTTATGATACAGCTGGAAGAGCTTATGCAAGCCCACTATTACGTTGGTTAACTATTCCAAGTATCTGTATTTATAGCTATGCAAAATATGATGATGGCAGTACAGTAAAAAGAACATCTGCAGATATTTATCAAACAACTATTCACGAATTAGCACACACTTCACACTGGGAAATTGACAAAGATTTGTTCTGGTCAATCGATGATATACTTGTAGAAAGCTGGGCAGTAGGTGTTGCTTATGAAATTCCAAGAAGCATTTACCCTGTTTCATATTTAAGTTGGAGGGATTGGCAGCATGTTGACAAAAGCACAATAATTAATAAACATGAAAAAAAGTACACTCCAATAATAATTGATTTAATGGATGTTACCAATCAACGAATAGGTAGAGATACAACACAATTTACAAACGACAATGTTGACGGATACACGTTGCAACAAATTGAGAATGCAATTAAAAAAGCAAAAACTTTAGATGGTTTAAAAAACAATTTAAAAAGTATGTATGACAATCCTACCGAAGGTCATTTAGATGAATTATTTAGATTTTATACCAGTTTATAATTTAAATTAGAAATAAAAATGAAAACATATTATTATTATTATTTAATTTTCATAATTTCGATATTATTCAGTGGTTGTGATAAAATAACAGGTGGTTATTATTGTATAAAAAATGACACTCAATATGACATTAAAATTGAGCATATTGGAGACAATGTTCATGAGAAAGAATTTAATATAGCACCGTCTCAGGTGTATAAGGCTTTTTGGGGTTCACCTGATTTTGAAACAGTACCGTATAGTACTGATACCTTTTATATTGCAATTAACAACAAGATATATATGGATACATATAATCTACTTACTAGTTTAACTCGTTTGGAAAATTACGTGTATGATAGAACAGAAAAAAAAATAAATTCCGAAACTTCGTATAGTATATTTACTATAAATGAAGATTATTTAAACAGCCTTATTGAAATAAAATAAATTGAAACAAAATTTTTGTTTAGTAGCATTATTTGAATATAATCTTGAGTATTCAAGCTTGCCACAGACTCAAAATAACGTGAATGAAAAAATTTATAGTCGTCACCTTTCTTATGAATATGGTGACAAATCAACAGATATTAATAGTGTTATTTCTATCAAACTTTCTGTAACTGACAGTATTTTACATATCATGCATAAAGATTACTCCATGCTTGAGAAGTTCAAAGAGTATTATATGAAGTAACGAAAAATAATACAAACACGTTTGGTGATACACTTAAGCACAATAACCGAATTTGTACAAACATAAAGTTTATTCTCACATGTTAGTTCCTGGCAATACTACAGTGATGAAGAATAAACCACACACAAACTTATGAATAAACGGAATATTGCAATATTAGTTGTGGCATTTATAGGTATCATTTGCATGCATGCTACAAATAAGGTTTATCTTGTGCATGGATATGGTGGTTTAGGCCTAGAACTTAAAGAGATACAAAAAGCAATTCAAAAAACAGGATATGTCAGTGAAATTTACTCTTATCCAAGTTTAGTTGAAGAGGTGGACTCAGTTGCTAATGTACTCTTTCATAAAATTCAGAAAGAAAATTATGATACAGTTTCTTTTGTTACACATTTCATTGGTGCGTTAGTTGTACGATCAATGTATGAGCATCTTGATTCATTAACATCTTTTCCTTTTATACACAGGATTGTAATGATAGCTCCACCTAACAACGGATCACCTGTGGCTGATTTCTTTGCCCAGTTTTCGTTTGTTAAATACATTATTGGGCCGAACATCAACAATTTAACAACAAACCCGTTAACCGGAACAGGGAAATATCCTATTCCGACTTGCGAAGTTGGACTTATACTTATAGCTGGCACTTATAGTAAAGAAAAAGGATTCAACATATTCGTAAAAGGCGACAATGATGGAGTTTTAATTCCAGAACAAACAAAGATGGGTATTGAAAAAGATGTTATCTTTGTGAAATCATCACATATAGGCCTTTTGTTCGACAAAAAAGTCAAAAACATGTAATATTTTTTTTAAGATATGGAGTATTTAGCAAACATAATCTACTCACCCAGCAGGCAGGTAGAAGTATTTTTCAACTCAGAACAAAATACCATAACGTAAAGCACATAATCATGACTAATCAAAAAAAAGTATTTAGATCACGTGTAAGTATCTTGTTAACAACACTTACGCTGGCAATATACACACTGGTATCGATACCCGTTATTCAAGACATGACCCATATAGGTATATTTGTGCTTGGTGGAACACTTTTTCTTCTAATATTCCTTTTTACAGGAATGCGTTATATCATTTCAGGCAATAAGCTTTATATTAAAATCTGGTTTATTCGCACGCTAAGTGTCAACATTACAGATATTCTTTGGGTGAGACGATCATATAATCCACTGTCTTCAGCAGCAGCCTCTTTAAAAAGATTGCGTATTTCTTTAAATAAAAATGCGAAATATCCATTTATATTGATTTCACCTGCCCGGGAACAGCAGTTTTTAGAAGAACTAAAGGCGATTAACCCTAATATTGTTTTCAACGTTCCAGGAAAAACAGGATTGTTGCCTGTATGGGATTGGGATATTTAATAGTTTTACCATCTGCCACGAACGTATTAAACTGCTTTTTTTCTGAATTCACACACACCTCCTATTTCATTTGTTAAGCATTTTAACAAATTTCATTTCACTTTCACCGTTTTTCTTTTGTAATTATTACAATTAAACATTCGTGCACATTTTTTTTCAAATCAAACATCAAATGATTTGGAGCGAATTGACATTATGTATATTTTTGCATCGTATTACAAACATTATGACAGCAATAAAACATAAAAGACTTACATTATTTACTAAAATGCACGGAACCGGTAACGATTATATATACATTAACGGTTTTGAAGAGCACATTAAAAATCCATCAGAATTAGCTGTTCGATGGAGCGACCGACACAAAGGTATTGGTTCCGACGGGTTGGTTTTGATATTACCTTCGGAAAAAGCTGATTTCAGAATGCGCATGTTCAACGCTGATGGC
>JAQWCZ010000117.1 GCA_028705705.1 Paludibacter sp. | reverse complement strand
AAAGAAGGTGTTGTTTACTACCGAACCGTAAAGGATGCTTCCACACAATATTTCTTTAGCAATTTACCAAAAGGCACCTATGTGTTTGAAGATGAATACTTCGTGAATGCTGCCGGTAATTTTTCCGGCGGAACGGCATCAATTCAATGTTTGTATGCGCCGGAATTTAATGAAGTGAGTAAGGGGGAAAGGGTTTTTAGTGAATAGTGGTAAGTGGTTAGTGGTTAGTAGTTAGTTAGCGGGCATTAAAAACCAACACCATGACGCAATTGATTTGATAGCAACAAGTTTAAATAGACCAGATGATAATCCAAATCAGAAATTAGCTATTGAGATAATCAGGTCGAAAAAAAATGATTGGGTAAAAGAGCTTGTTGATAATTTAAAGTATAAAGATAAAAATATCCAAAGCGATTGTATAAAAGTTCTTTATGAGATTGGGGCGCGAGGATCTGCAGATATGATTGCTCCGTATAGTAAGGATTTTGGAGATATATTAAAATCAAAAAATAACCGCTTGGTTTGGGGCTCAATGATTGCATTAGATACCATTACATTGATAAATCCCAAAGTGATTTATGATTTATTACCTATGATAATTTCTACGATAGAAAATGGTTCTGTGATTTCTATTGACCATGGAGTAGGGATTTTAGCTCAACTATCAAGTATTGAGGAATATACCGAAACAACATTTCCATTGTTGATAGAGCAATTAAAGAAATGTCCATCAAAACAATTGCCTATGTATGCCGAGAAATCAATGATTGCGATAAATTCGGTTAACCAGAATCAATTCGTAGATTTGATAGAATCAAGGTTTTTTGAAATGGATAAAGATTCACAGAGGCAAAGGCTAAATAAAGTGATTGTAAAATTGAAAAAAGGAATAATTAACGCCCGCTAACATGCGGTATAGCCAATAAGGGTTTCAGTGGTTAGTGGTTGGCAAACATTTTGAGAAAGTCCCAACCTTGAAAAATATTTTATTGATTCTGTGATTTTTTACTCTTTTCTGCGAATAATATGAAAACGATTAAATTACTTGAAGTGGAAAAGGATAAATTTATTTCAGTCATTAAGGACAATCAGAACCTGATTTACAAGATTTGCTACTCTTATTGCTCAAACTCTGAGAATAGAAAGGATTTGCAGCAAGAGATTCTAATGCAATTATGGAATTCATTTTCAAAATTTGACGGACGCGTTAAGATTTCGACATGGATTTATAGAATTGCTTTGAATACAGCGATTACGTACTATCGAAATGATTGTAAACACAAAGACAAAAAAGTAACAATTGATGAATCAATAATATCTCTTTCCTATTTCGAGTCGGATTCTGGACAAGATGAGAATATTGTTATGCTTTATGACTTTATTGAACGTTTAGATGAAATGGACAAAGCTCTGATTTTGCTTTATTTAGACGATAATAAGTATAAAGAAATTGCAGATATTCTTGGAATTACAGAAACCAATGTAGCTACAAAAATTAGTCGGATTAAGAAAAGTCTGAAAGAACAATTTAGTAACAATTAAAAACTTGAAATCATGGAATTAGACGATTTGAAAGGTGCTTGGGCACAGTATGATAAAAAACTCTCAGAGAATTTAAAATTCAATGAGGATTTGCTACGTAAAATGAATTTAAATAACTCAAAAAGAGAAATGCAAAAGCCTCTTATTTATGAGCTTACAAATATTTTGGTGTTGTTTCTTTTATTTGTTTATGCTATATCTGCATCAATACGATTGATTAATGAACCCAAATTTTTTATACCAGGATTTATTGCAGGATTAATTTGTATAATTGGACTTATTACTACTATAATTAAGGCGAATAAATTTGCAAATATTGATTATTACGGAGCTCCTATTTTGAAAATACAAAAGGATATAGCTCAGTTAAATAGATTAGTTTTACGATTTAGACGTTATGAATTAGGTTTACTTCCAATACTAATAATTACTTTGCTTCCATTGTTGTTTAAATCAATTTATAATATTGATATTTATCAAAATATTAAATTGTTTACTTTTGAGATTGTTGCTATATTAGGAATTAGCTATCCTGTAACAATTTGGATTAATAAGCATTTATATGACAGAAAGTTTAAAAATGCAGAACGATTGCTTGCGGAATTAGAAAAATTTGAAAAAGAAGAATAAAAACGTTTGCTAACAAGCGGTCATAAAACATGCCGGTTTCAGTGGGTTTTCAAGCGTTTCGTCCCGCATCGTCACGTGTAAAGGGGTAAACATTCGCAGCTCCGAAATCCGGCACGATTTTATACAGCCAACCGTCAGTGGTTAGTGGTTGTGTGCCAAATTAAAATGAAAAAACAATTTGCAGGAGTACCAATTATTGGTATATTTGCAAAACAATTAATTACATACAATTATGGCAAAGAATACATCAATTTTAATCGGTGAATATTTCGAGAGTTTTATAAGCGAGAAAGTCAAATCAGGCAAATATGCATCTGCAAGCGAAGTTGTACGAGCTGCTTTACGTTTATTTGAACAAGAAGAAAACAAGACAAAAATGCTTGTAAATGAGTTAAAAGCAGGAGAAAAATCGGGAATGATAAGTGATTTTGACAGAGAAAAATCACTTTCTAATCTTCACACTAAATACCTGCACAATGAAATTTGAGATTAGTGAAAAGGCTTTTGAAGACATTGAAAATATCTGGCTTTTCACAATTGAAACCTGGTCTGTTGAACAGGCAGATCGATATTATAATTTGCTTTTTGACGAGATCGAGTATATCACAGAACATCCTTTATCTGGAAGAAATGCTGACCATATAAGAAAAAACTATAGGTGTACAAAGGTTAAGTCACATTTGATATTTTACAGATACAAGAAGTTGGAGAAAAAAGTAGAAATAATAAGAATACTCCACCAAAGTATGGATGTAGAAGAAAGAATGAATGAAGTTAGTGGTTAGTGGTTAGTTGACTTAAGACTGGTGACTGGTGACTGGTGACTGGTGACTGGTGACTAAACTCATTTCGTAAAAACATACAGGCTGTTGAAACCTTTTTATCTTTTGCTCATTTTTTAAAAGAAAAAGTTTTTATCTTTGTGAGCGGTTGAATTAAAAACAACATCAATTGCAAGATTTTTTGAAAAACCATACAACTAAGAAAAATAAGTTTACAAATCATTTAAAAAATTTACACATCATGTCAGATAAAAAAATGGAAGAAGTTAAAAAACCATCAGCAGAAAAATTAAAGGCTTTGCAATTAGCAAAGGACAAAATTGAGAAAGATCACGGAAAAGGTACCATCATGAAAATGGGGGACAATAAAGTGGAAGAAGTGGCTGTTATTCCGACCGGCTCGCTGGGGCTGGATATTGCCTTAGGGGTAGGTGGTTACCCCCGTGGAAGGGTAATTGAGATTTTTGGACCTGAATCATCGGGTAAAACCACCCTCGCCATTCATGCCATAGCTGAAGCACAAAAAGCAGGAGGAATTGCTGTTTTTATTGATGCTGAACATGCTTTCGACCGTTTCTATGCTGAAAAATTAGGAGTAGATACAGATGAACTCTTGATTTCACAACCGGATAACGGCGAACAAGCACTCGAAATCGCGGACCAGTTGATTCGCTCTTCTGCGGTTGACATTGTGGTAATCGACTCGGTAGCTGCCCTGACTCCCAAAGCTGAACTTGAAGGTGATATGGGTGATTCGAAAATGGGTTTACAAGCCCGTTTGATGTCACAAGCACTCCGCAAGCTGACAGCTAACATCAACAAAACAAACACAACCTGTATATTCATCAACCAGTTGCGTGATAAAATCGGTGTGATGTTCGGTAACCCGGAAACAACTACAGGTGGTAACGCGCTGAAATTCTATGCTTCTGTTCGTTTGGATATCCGCAGGGTTTCCCAACTGAAAGATGGTGACGAGGCTATCGGTAACCAGACCCGCGTGAAAGTGGTAAAAAATAAAGTTGCTCCTCCTTTCCGCAAAGCTGAATTTGACATTATGTTTGGTGAAGGCATCTCCAAAACCGGCGAAATCATCGACCTTGGAGTTGAATATGGAATCATCAAGAAAAGCGGTTCCTGGTTCAGTTATGGCGAAACCAAAATTGCACAGGGTCGCGATGCTTCTAAAAATGTGATCAAAGATAATCCGGAACTGGCAGCAGAATTGGAAGCCAAAATTGTGGAAGCAATCAGAAATAAGTAAAAGCGGAGAATGGAAATAGCCTAGTGCGGATTCGATTGGGTTGCCACGTCGTTCACTTTGTGAACTCCTCGCAATGGCGGCGAAAAGCGAATAGCGAATAACTAATAGTGAATAGTTATTTTTAATTGCGAATAAAAAGCAAGCGTCCTTTTAGTAAAAGGCCGCCTGCTTTTTTATTTGATATCATGGCGCAATTTCCAACTCCTCTTCTATTTTGATATATTCATCTATTATCCTCCTGACTTGCTGAGGAGTAACTCGTCCATAAACTTTCTCCCCAACCGTGACTACCGGTGCCAAACCACAGGCACCCACGCAACGAATTGAACTCAGACTGAACAATCCATCTGTTGATGTTTCCCCCACACCTATATTCAACCTGCGTTTGAATTCTTCCAGAATCAACTCTCCACCTCTCACGTAACATGCTGTACCCAAACAGATGGAAATATTATACTTCCCTTTGGGAACCATCGTGAAAAAAGAGTAAAACGTAACGACCCCGTAAACTTTCGCCACCGGAATATTCAATTCGTCGGCAATGGCTTGTTGGACTTCCTCCGGCAAATAACCCAGATGATGTTGAACCTCATGTAAAACATTGATTAGTTCATGTTCATCATGCTTATATCTTGCGCAAATGCTTTTAATCAGCACTTCAGCAGTTTCCGATAAATGTGTGTCAACAATCATAATTGTATGTTGTGTAATGTTATTGTTTTGGTTGAGACGCGCAATTAGCCCATCTGTACATTATTTGTTATACGCTAGTAGTTGGCAGCTATTCACTATTCGCGGATTGCTCTTCTTTATTGGCTTTCCACAATCCGTTTTTAGCATATTTATGTCTGTCGAAATAATGGGTATGCAACAGACTATGCGCTTTCTCACTCATAGGTGATCCCAAAAATTCAGTATATAGCTTTTTGATATAAGGATTTTCGTGCGACTTACGGATAGTTTTTAATTCATCTTCCAGATAGATTGCTCGCTGACGTTTCAACAAAATATCGGCATCGCCATGATGATAAGGCTGACCGCCACCACCTATACATCCTCCGGGACATGACATGATTTCAATGGCATGATATAAACTTTTTCCCGACTGTACTTCTTCCAATAATTTTCGGGCATTCCCCAAACCATGTGCAATACCAATTTTAAGGGGTAAACCATCAAAATCGATAGTAGCTTCGCGCAATCCTTTCATACCACGCAATTCTTCAAAATCAATTCGAGGCAAATCTTTTCCGGTATGTATTTCGTAAGCGGTTCGCACTGCAGCTTCTATCACTCCTCCTGTAGTACCAAATATTACAGCAGCCCCGGTTGATTCTCCTAATGGCTGATCAAACTCTTCTGCAGGCAATGAGTTCAAATCCACATTAAACAGTTTCAGAAAATAAGCTAATTCACGGGTTGTTAATACTATATCAACATCCGGATTGCCATTAACCGAAAACTCATCCCTGCCTCTTTCGTATTTCTTGGCTACACAAGGCATGATTGACACAACGATCAGATCCTTTCTGTTGATACCTAATTTTTCCGCAAAATAAGTTTTGGCAACAGATCCAAACATCTGCTGGGGTGAACGTGCTGTTGATGGTATATCTAACAAATCAGGGAACTGATGTTCAAAGAAATTTACCCAGGCAGGACAACAAGAAGTCAGTATCGGTAATTTGACTGATTTATCTCCTTTTAGAAATCCATTTAAGCGTCTTAGCAACTCGGTTCCTTCTTCCATGATGGTCAAATCTGCGGCGAAATCGGTGTCGAATACATAATCAAATCCCAACCGACGCAAGGCAGCCACCATTTTGCCGGTAACCAAGGTACCGGGTTTATTTCCGAACTCTTCTCCCAAGGCTGCTCTAACGGCAGGAGCCGTTTGTACGATAACCGTTTTCTTTGGATCGGCCAACGCTCGGATAACCGCACCCGTTTCATTCACTTCAGTGAGGGCACCAGTGGGACAAACAGCCAGACATTGTCCGCAAAACGTACATTCCGAATGCATCAAATCGTGTTGGAAAGCCGGTGTTACCACGGATGTAAATCCTCGTTGTACAGCCGTTAAGACACCCACCGTCTGCACTTCGTTACACATCATTTCACAACGACGACACATGATGCACTTATTCGGGTCACGAATGATGGCAGGTGAATCATCTTTCCTGTAAGTCGATTGTGCGCCGGTATAATGTAACTCCCGAATACCTAAGCGATGTGCCATATCCTGCAGTTCACATTCACCGGATTTGGCACAGGTCAGACA
>JAQWCZ010000116.1 GCA_028705705.1 Paludibacter sp. | reverse complement strand
AAAGCTCGTATGTTACGACCTTCCCTCCCGATTATCCGACCTTTAATTTCATCTGATTCGATGTGGAAAACTGTGACTGAATTTTCTATGGCCGTTTCTGTTGCTACCCGTTGAATAGAGTTGATGATAACACGCTTAGCCTCTTTATTAGCAGTCATCTTAGCTTCTTCCATGATGTCGTTGATGTACGACATGGCATTGGTTTTGGCTTCATCTTTCAGTGCTTCAACCAGTTTTTCCTTGGCTTGTTCTGCGGATAAACCTGAGATATTTTCTAATTGTTCCTGTGCCTGACGTGTCAGGTGATCAAGTTCAGATTTCTTTTTTTCAAGGAGGAGAAGCTGTTGTTCGTGTGTTTCTCTCAATACTTCAACTTCGTTGGATTTGCGTTGTAATTCTCCTTGTCTTTGGTTTAACTGCATTTCGCGTTGTTGCACCTTAACTTCTCTTTCCTGAATTTTCGCATTTCGCTGTTGAACTTGTTGTTCATGCTCCGCTTTTAGGGCAATGAATTTTTCTTTTACTTCGATGAGTTGGTCTTTTTTGAGCAACTCTATTTCAGCCAAAGCATCATGCTTGGCTTTCTTATGGATGCCGTTAAGTATCAGGTAAATCCCTCCACTTCCGACAATTAGACCAATTATTCCGATTATGATATATACCATCTTTATAAAATTTATTTTAGTTAATATGAATAGAAAATCAAAGACCTTATAAACAAAAAACGCACGTCAAAACACGATTAAAATCATGATGACATGCGGGAATGATTGATGTTTACGATAAACTTATTCCTGATTCAGTACAATATCCAGCTCTTTCTCCAGTTGTTTAATTCTATCAGCAAGAGGTGCTGTATCTTCTGTCAGATCGTTCTTTGAAACCCTTACGGCTAACTGGTAAGCTACTAATTTGAGAATGTCTTCATAAGCACGTTGATTGTACCTAAGGTGAAATTCTTCAATCAGTTTTGAAACCAATTTTTCTGCTTTCCGGTAAATTTCCTCATCGCTACGAGGAATTCGAAGAGCCATAGGAAAGCCTCCGATTTGTACATTTATTGTAAAAATATCGTCGTTCATAATGCTCTATTCATCTAAAAGAGCTAAACATTGATCAATCTCCCGCACCATCCTGTCAATTTGTTTTTTTGCTTCAGTTCGTCCTTCTCCTGAACCACTAAGCTGATTTGCTAATGACAGGTGTTCGTTTTTTTTTCTAAGTTCCAGTATTTCTCCATGCGCGTTAATCAAACTTTCTTGTTTTTGCGCCAGTTCTGACTGCAACTTATTGTTTTGAGTTTGTAATGACTGGTACTCCGAAATCAGTTTTCGCAGTTTTATTTCAAACGCGTTTATCAGTTCTTCGTAACGATTTGTCATCTTTTTTAAATAATCTCAGACAAAAATAGTTAAATGAATCGAAAAAATCAAATTTTCAACATTTTTTATTTATTGGTAATTATTTCTTGTGCCCGTTCTAATGCTTCCGTGATATTGCTGCAAATATTTTCTTGTCCGATTTGAGCCGCGACTCCCCCTTTGTCAAGAGCTTTGTGAACTTGTTCATTAACTCCTGACAGCAAAATTTTTGTTCTGTCTTTAACCGACATCCGGATGAGGTTTTTTAAGTTATTCAAACCTGTTGAGTCAATAAATGGAACTTTACGCATCCTGATGATTCTTACTTTCGGTTTATCTCCAAGCATCTTCATGGTCTCTTCAAACTTATTGGCAACTCCAAAGAAGAACGGTCCTTCAATTTCATATACTTCAACACCTTTGGGTAGTGTTAGTTTTTCAGATTCGGTATTTCCTTCTATATATTCTGCTTCCTCAATGTCATGTTTGAAAATGGATATCTGAGTTGATTCCGATATTCTTCTCAGGAAGAGTACAACTGCCAGTACCAACCCAATTTCAATGGCAATAGTCAGGTCGAATATGACGGTTAGTAAAAATGTAGCAATCAATACGGCAACATCTGATTTCTGTCCTTTTAATAATGATTTGAAAGTGCGCCATTCACTCATGTTATAGGCAACAATAACCAGTACACCAGCCAGACAAGCCATCGGGATGTGTTTGGTCAGGTTTCCCAAAAATAATAGAATTAATAGTAAAACTACCGCATGTATTATACCTGCAACTGGGGTACGTCCTCCATTGTTGATGTTGGTCATAGTACGTGCAATGGCTCCGGTAGCCGGAATCCCTCCGAATATTGGGGCTATAATGTTTGCTACACCCTGTGCAATTAACTCGGTATTTGAATGATGTTTGTCGCCAATTACACCATCTGCAACTGTGGCAGACAAAAGTGATTCGATTGCACCGAGCATGGCGATCGTAAAGGCAGCAGGCATCAGCGTTTTTATTATTTCAAAAGTGATGACTGGTTTTTCAACCGTGGGCAATGCCGCATTAATGCTGAAGCGGTCGCCGATGGTCTCGATGGATGTCATGCCGAAATGCTCCCGTAACACATACACGACGACGGTCATCAAGATGATAGCAATGAGTGAACCCGGAATTTTTTTTGAAAAATTTGGTGTAATAGCAATGATGATAATGGTCAAAATCCCGATTATCAAAGCCGGAAGATTGGTTGTGCCGATGTGTTGAGCATATACAGTCCATTTGCTGATAAAATCCGCAGGTACCGATTCGATATTCATTCCGAATAAATCCTTGATTTGCGTGGCGAATATGGTTAGCGCAATCCCACTCGTAAACCCAACAATAATCGGATAGGGAATAAACTTGATAACTACACCTAACTTTAATATTCCCATGGCAACCAACATGATACCAGCAATGATAGTAGCTACAGCCAGTCCGGTGATACCGAATTCTTGTACAATTCCGTATACAATGACAATAAATGCACCGGTTGGTCCCCCGATTTGAACCTTACTTCCTCCAAAAAACGAGATGATAAATCCTGCGATAATAGCGGTGTACAATCCTTGTTCTGGTGATACGCCTGATGCAATACCAAAAGCAATGGCGAGAGGAAGAGCAACGATTCCGACAATTATGCCGGCCATTAAATCTTTATAAAACAGCTCTTTCGAATAATGCTTAAAAACTTCAAATAGTTTTGGTCTAAAACGCATAAAAATACAGTTTAAAAATCGATGCAAAGATAATGCTTTTTTCTTGTTTTTGAGTTGAAACAGGTCTAAAAAATGCCGGCTTATTTGTGTACTACATTAATTGCTGTGAATGAAATTAATGAAGAGTAAAGAATGATTCCGTTGGAAATAATTTATAAAATTTACACAAAGCTTAGCTTCAATTGAGTAAATTTGTGTATTTTTACGATCGTTTTTTAATTAAATGAATTCAATTTTACTATGCGTTATATATTTCGATTGACTGTTGCTGTAGTTGCTTTCTTATTCATCGAGGTTGATGTATTTTCTGGTGACTTTAAAAGAGAAAGAGAAAGTGTTGATTTGCATGAATTTACTGTATATGTGATGCCAACTTTATATCCCTTGAGTTGGGAAAGTCCGGCTGCATTATATAAAACCATGCGCAGGTGTTATTTTAAAACGATTGGAGTAAAAGATAATTATTTAATAGGACATCTGGCAGTTGGATTCAATACTCCATTATTACCGAAACCATTGTTGATAGCTCAAGCTTCGGCTGAAATGAAAGAAAAACTGGATTTAATTTTTAAGGAAAAAGTCGGTTATGCGATTATGGGAGCTGCTATGCAAGGTAGAATTGAGTCGCACGATGAATTGGCGCATAAACTTGATGTGTATGCTAAACGAGAAAAACTGGCTTTTATCAGATACAAAATCAGTGAATCGGCTGCAAAAAGAATGATTGAATTTATAGCTCAATATTCTGCTAAAATGAATAAGTATTATGCTCCATCTGATTTTTACGGAGGTGCGTTTTGGCCGAGATATCATCAGGAAGGTGCCGGATGTTCTGCTTTCGGAATGGCATTACTTGATTTGGTTAATTTATTACCAGATGAACATGCAAAAGAATGGGTTCTAAATGTCAAAATACCGATGAAATTGATAGGAGGAAAATTCAATAATGGGGAAAAAATAAAGAACTCAACAATCAGAAAAACAAAAAGTTGGTACACAGGAAATGGAGAACCTAATGTTGACTATGTACCCTATAAGATTTATGAACCAAGTATTATTTTTGACTGGATTATGCATGTGAGAAACAGTAGTTCAACTGAATTTGTACCCATAGAAGACAATGGTGTTCCGGGACTTATGTATGATGCGACAACAATAGATTTTGATAAACATGAACCCATTTTTATGGAAAGATTAGAGCCAAATTTATTTATAGAACATTATAAAAAAAGTATTGGTCTTTTGTCTGATTCAATCAGGTAACAAATTTTATTGAAAGAAATAAGTTTGTAACTCAACTTTTTGCAATTGTATCTGTTTACAATATAAACATTAAGAATTCTTTGCTTTTCAAATATAAGCATGTATAATCAATTTAACTACAATAGAAGAAAATCATCCACAATCAGAGTTGGAAAAGTTTATCTTGGTGGTAGTCAGCCAATCAGGGTGCAATCGATGGCCAATACTGATACCAATGACACACAAAACTCTGTCGCTCAATGTATCAGAATTGTTGAAGCCGGAGGTGAAATAGTACGTTTCACAGCACAGGGTGTCCGGGAGGCCGAAAACCTGAAAAATATCCGCGAAGCTTTATTCAATAAGGGATTTGATGTGCCACTGGTAGCCGATATTCATTTCAATGCCAATGCTGCTGATGTAGCTGCTCAATATGTTGAGAAGGTAAGGGTTAATCCGGGTAATTTTATTGGTTTGGTCAGAAGAGATTCTCCCGATTATACGGAAGAAGCATATCAGGCTGAATATGAAAAAATAAAAAATCGTTTTAAACAGTTACTTGATATAGGGAAAGAACACGGAAGGGCTGTCAGAATTGGCGTGAATCATGGATCGTTGAGTGAAAGGATGATGAATCGTTGGGGGGATACTCCGCGGGGAATGGTTGAATCCTGCCTTGAGTTCTTACAGGTTTGTCGGGAAGAAGATTTTCACGATGTGGTTATTTCTATGAAGGCTTCGAACACCTTATCAATGGTGCATGCTGTCAGGTTGCTGGTTTCGGAAATGGATAAACATGATATGCATTATCCGTTGCACTTGGGTGTTACAGAAGCCGGTGATGGGGAAGATGGCAGAATCAAGTCGGCAGTCGGAATCGGGGCTTTGTTGCACGATGGTATCGGGGATACAATTCGTGTTTCATTAAGTGAAGAGCCAGAAGCTGAGATTCCGGTAGCCAAACAACTCGTTGATTATATTATGCAGAAAAATGGTCATGCAGAAATCATCGCTGAAGAATTCCCTGAATTTACCATTTTTGAATACAACAAAAGAAAAACTACCCCGGTATTGAACATTGGAGGTGATCAGGTGCCGGTTGTTCTCATGAATCGGGATGGCGGTTTTACAACTGTCCCTGATTATTTATTGAAAGAAAATCAGGTGTTTAGTCAGACCGGCGCAGTTTATCCGGTTTTTTCAGCCAAAGAAACAGAACAACTGATTCAGGATCGTGCCGAGATGAAATTCATCAGACTTTCTTACCCTGATTTGAATGAAAATTTGATTAATCTTTTAAAAAATCAAAAAGAAACTATAATTTTGTTGAGTTCAGACCATGCTAATCAAGTTGGTGAAATGCGTGCTTTCTTTCATGCGCTGTTGAATAATAAGGTGCTGAATCCGGTGATTCTTTGCCGGAAATATATGGTTGACGATTTAGCAACTTTACAGATACAAGCTGCGGCAGATTTGGGAGTTCTTTTTTTAGATGGTTTTGGCGACGGAGTTTTCATTGAAAAAGACGAAGAAAAATCACTGAAATCGATAGGTGTTGAGCAAATAAATGCAGTTGCTTTTGGTGTTTTACAGGCTTGTCGTGTGCGCGTGACCAAGACGGAATATATTTCCTGTCCGAGTTGCGGTAGAACCATGTTTAATTTACAGACGGTCATAGCCCGGGTGAAAGCGTCAACTTCGCACCTGAAAGGACTGAAGATTGCCATCATGGGTTGTATCGTAAACGGTCCGGGTGAAATGGCAGATGCTGATTACGGATATGTAGGAGCAGGTCGTGGAAAGGTGAGCTTGTACAAAAAGAAAGAAATTCTGGAAAAAAATATCAACGAAGATGAAGCGGTAGATAAACTGGTTGAATTAATAAAAGCTAATGGTGATTGGCATGATTAAAAAACAAATATATTTCTCTTAATTAATTAAAAAATACATGTTATGAAAAAAATGTTAGTCATTGCAGCCCTTGTAATCGGGTTTGCAGGTTATGCAAGTGCTCAGGTTGATGGTAAAGCCATCGGGTTACGTTTTGGAGGTTTAAACGGTTATGGCGCGGAAATTTCTTATCAGCATCCGTTGGGATCTTCTAACCGTTTGGAAGCAGATTTGGGCTGGAACTATTATGGTATTGGTTTGGCCGGAGTTTACCAATGGGTATGGGATTTATCT
>JAQWCZ010000115.1 GCA_028705705.1 Paludibacter sp. | reverse complement strand
ACTACCTGTTTTCCCTGTAACAACAAGGTCTAAATAACCGTCGCCAGTAAAATCCTGAATTAACACGGGGCCCAGATATTGAGCAAACCCACCCATTTCTTCACAAATATGTATCCGATCAAATTGCCCTGGTCCGTTAACACCTTTATTCATAAAAACATCGAAAAACGATTTGTCGGAAATAGCATTGTCGGAAGCGTCACTTGCAGTAAGCAGAAAATCAGGATAGCCATCATTATTTATATCCAGAATGTAAAGTCCGGGATAAGCAAATCCATGATTTTCAAACAATTCTGTTCCTGTAACTTTGAATTTAGTGTCACCAACAAATTCTCCGTCGTTCAGTAGTACAGCCCCAAAATTCACATAATTGGATGTCCCGAAAGTGCCCCCATATCCTACACAAACGATATCGGGTTTGCCATCCATATTAAAATCCGCAACTGCACAGCCGCGTGGAAAAAATTCATAACCGGATTTGTCAAAGGTCATTTCCTCGCGGTTATAATTACCGTTACCGTCTCCGATAAATAATCCCCAATCATCTGGGAAGGCTGCATATGCACCGTGGCTACATGATACCACATCTAAAATATTATCTCCATCGAAATCTCCTAAAGCAAAATAAGGTCTCGAATTACTATTAAAATTAGTAGCACCTTCAATAAATTTATTTTGGGCATCATTCCACAAAAGCAATAAAGTGCGATAGAAATACGATTTACCGTCCAAACCAATGCGTTCATAAGCTGCGTCTGTTGCCGGATATACGTTTCCACCAATTAGAATATCCAATTTCCCATCAGCATTCACATCCACATCTAAGCCTTCTGCATACTGAAATTTATATTCAGGAATTTCCTGTAACAAGGTCTGAGCGGAAATATCTGCTGTATAGACCATCAACAATAAAAAGTAGCAAATCTTTTTCATATGTAATTCAATTTTAAAGTGAAACAATTAGTTAATTAAGTCTGTATTTTATATAGTTTGAAATATTTGTTTAATCGAAATGGAATTACCAAACTTGTCGTGTTTGACAAGAATATAACATCCATCTGGCAATATTACCGTTTGTTCCGTATAAACAGGAAAAACATGAAATATCTTTTGTCCTAAAAGATTATAAATACTAATTGAATTTATTTCATCCGGCTTATGAACATAAATTGTATTACCATTTACAAAAAAACTGTCATTGATTGTTGTTTTGTGAGTACCAGCACCTGTAGAAAGAAAGCGAATGTTTAACCAAGTCGAAGAATCATCAGCATTTTCACCTGCTAATGAAGCTGTTACAGCAACAGGCGTTTCTGTAACAGTGTTTTTGAATCGCTGCATTAAGTGTACATTAAACTGCTCATCAAAAGAAGGATAACCACCAATTAACGCCCAGGGAATGGACACTTTGACAGTGTAACCTAAATCAATATCTGAGGCATCGTTAATAGTTCCTTGCAAATTGACTGTAATTTCATTTACAGAAGAGACATCCTGGGATATCCAGGTATAAGCTGACTTTTTATCCAACGAGAATTTGCCGTTAGCATTGACTGTCATTTGATACAAAACAGGAACAGATGCGGTTTTTCGACTCATCCTTAACGTTACTGCATCAGAGTTAACCGGTGTAAAAGCTGTAAGGATGGAATCAAACAAATGTACCGTGTATTCAAAATGTGTATCAGTGTAACCAAAATTCACATAGGCTGATGAAGTCGATTTTTGACCGATAAACCAATCGTGATTAATATTGCGGTCAAATGAACTAAGAGGTTGTAATTCAATCGACGATTTATAGACATCTTTAGCATAATTAAGTTTACCTTTCATTACCTTCAGCATTTCATACTCGAGACTGCCTATATTATAACCCTGATTGCCACAACTAATTATCTCATCGTTACCTATATACTGAATCGATCCCCACCAAGCTGAATAAGGTGAAGATGCAAATGAAAAATTGCGTGCAGTAGCATCTCCAATAAAAGCCCACATGCCGGATTGATTTTTATATGAGCCATTCGCTTGTACCAAAACCTCGCCCGAAGGCAAGACCTCCAAATAAGGTGCAGCCCCTTTAAAATCAGGGTGTACCAACCAACGCCGATTAGAACCAGGTCCACCCGTTCCGAAATAAACATCGTTGTAAATCCAGTTGTTGCCTATTGAAGAATAGACGATCCAGGGCGATTGTGCATAACCGTAACTTTCGCAGGCATACGCAATCCCGTTGTCATTGCGTAAGGCTTTTCCAACAGGCATTCCATCGTAGCTTCCATTATCATCTACAATACGCGACAAAACCTCGGCATCATGATATGTACAAAGCTCTTTTCCCTGCCATGTTTCGCCTTTATCAAATGAACGAAGCATACTTACACATGGCTGCGATTTCACTTCAGCGTTTACTTCGTGGCTATCCGTAAAAAGCATTTGCAATTCCCCAGTAGGCAATAAAATAAACGAAGGTTCCCAACATCTACCGTTATATACTTTACGTGGCGTTTGCCAGGTATAACCGTAATCAAGGCTTCGCATAATTTCGATTCCACAGCTTATATTTGTATATTCGAAACTACCGTAAGCATTTGAATATCGCCATTGATAGGCAAGCAAAATTTCCCCATTTCCCAATTCAATAAAATCAGGACAAGCATAAAATAAGTTATCACTTGCCAGCGTGGGCGAGGCTTCTTTCGATTGCTTCCGCACCACCACAGCATCACTCCATGTCTTTCCATCATTTACACTTCTACGTGTATAAATGTTATTTCCAACCTGTCCATTCATAAAGACCATCAGTAATGAACCATCTCCCAAACGTTTGATACGCGGATAATAAGCTGTCTTCAAATACGAACTTGTCCCCGATAACTTATATTCTTTCAACTCCTGATACGTGTTTTTATCCCAGGAAATACGTACATCTGCTTGCTGTGAATTAACAGAAAAACAAGATAGAATTATTGCATTTATCCCCCAATAACAATATTTCAAAAACTTCATATAATACGAATTTTGAATTATTACTTAAACGAAACGGATAGCCATGTATCCGGAATATCTGAATTTTCCCCCGGAAGTGATTCCAATAATGAAAACGGATACTCTTTCATTTCATCTTTATACCTGTGACGCAGGTGTATTTGAAATTTTTCCTCTTTTGCAGGATATCCACCAATCAGTTTCCACGGAATCGACACCTTAGCAGAGAAGCCGTAATCTTTATCTTTTGAATTGTTAATTGTTCCTGTCTGATTAAAATCAATAATCTGCACTTTTGTTGCATCCTGAGGAATCCACGAATTTGTTTTTTCCATTTGCAAAGTGAAAACACCTTTAGCATTTATTGCCAAATGATAGATTTGTTCTTCCCCATTTTTGGGATTTATTCTGTGTAACAAAAAATCAACTGCATCAGAATTATCAGGTGTAAAAGCAACCAAATTCTTATCAAACAAATAAGTAGAAAATTCAAATGCGTCTTTTGAATATCCAAAGTCGATATATACAGAAGAACTTGTTGCGTGTCCAATAAACCAATAGTTGTTGTTATTTTTATCAAAAGAATCTAATGATTTATGTTTTAAGACGTCTCTTTTAATCTCTTTTGCATAATTTAGTTTTCCTTTAATAACTTTGATGCCACTTCTTTCTTTTTCATTTTTATTATACATGAAAGTTCCTGCACTGATTACCTCATCGTTGTCAATATAAGCTATTGAACCCCAATAGCCAACATAAGGAGAAGATGCAAAAGTGAAATTATCGGCTTTTTTATCACCAATAAATACCCACATCCCTTGCTGCCCTTTGTAGATTCCATTTGACTGGACTAAAATTTCACCCTGTGGAAGAATTTCCATATATGGACCAAAACCGCGAAAATCTTTATTTAATTGTTTTTTCCTTTCTATCTCCGGACCTCCTTTTTCCCGTATAAAATTATTCCTGTATTTCCAGTTCTCTTTTCCAGGTGAATAAACAATATATGGAGAATGGTCAAACTGATATGTTGCACTCCATGTTTCAATAGCCATCGCAATTCCATTATTTTCCTTAAGATATTTTGCAGCAGGCATCCCATCAAATTTTCCCTTTTCATTAATTGTTCGTGCAATGCATTCTCCATCTCTATAACTTACAACCTCTTTCCCCTGCCACGTTTTCCCATTGTCAAAAGAGCGTATCAGAATTGTACATGCCAATGAACGTAGAGCATAACGACCCGATTGTTTCCGATCGATGGCAAACTCACTACTGTCGGTAATATACATTTGTAACTCTCCTGAAGGTAATTGCAAAAAATAGGGTTCCCAACATCTCCCGTAATATATAATCTTTGGATTTGAAAATGTATTTCCTCCATCTTCACTGACCATTACTTCAACTCCACAATTCTGATTCGTATATATAGAATCATTATACCCCTTTTCAAAACGCCATTGATAAGCCAGCAAAACACGTCCATCATTCAACTGAATAAAATCGGGAGTCGAAAAAACTACTATATCATTTGGAATACCCGGGGATGGAGCCTCATAACGTTGTCTTACCATATATGCATCACTCCAGGTTAAACCATTATCATAACTTTTACGGACAAAAATATCATAACCCACACGATGATTCATGAATACCATCAACAGAGATCCATCTTTAAGTTTCTTTATACGAGGGTAAAAACATTCTGTTTCAATATAATCTTTATTTACTACCTTTACTTCAGTTTGTTCGAAATAAGAATTATAATCCCAAGAAACCCTAACACCATTGTTATTTGTGGCAAAAATTAGGTTGATGCTTGTATTAACAAAAAAACAAGCAATACATACATTTTTCAATAATATCTTCATCACTTTAAATTAATTTGATTTTTATGCAAATTTAGGAATTACAAAAAAACATAAATGAAAATATAAATTCATTATATGCAACAAAAAACGCAAAAAAAACAGATCAATCGGAATGGAGTGTAAAGTAATAAAAAAACTAGAGATTGGATCAAAAAATTATTAATTGTAAGATGAAAATTAAAAAAATATCTAGACGCTCTTTAAATTATTTGATAATTTTTTTGTTTAGTGGAAAATTATGAGAATCTAAATTAGAATTAGTTGGTTTCTTTTGAGCGTTTGGTTTGCAACCAAAGCAATACTCCAACTACAACAAAGCTAAGAATTGAGAAACAAGGATTTTCTGAATTACCAATATTTTCAAGATCAACAGATGTTTGTCCGATATTTTTCAAATAGAAAAATACTACCGCTACTGCATTGTTGGTAAAATGTGCTGCCACCGGCACCCAGATATTGCCCGTCCACAAAAACATATATCCAAGCAAAGCTCCCATCAGCATGCGGGGAATAAAGCCAAAAAACTGAAAGTGAATGGCGCTGAAAATAACGGCCGTAATCCACACCGCAGCATGGGCTTTGAGCTTGTCTTGCAATATCTGCTGAATGATTCCCCTAAAAAACAGTTCTTCGCCAACAGCCGGAATCATGGCGATCAGCCCCAGGTTGACCAGTAAACCGGCTGGGGTATTGACATCCAGCATTCTGAGTGTAAGGTCTTCCGCTCTTTTCTCCAGTTCAACCAACTGGTTTTCAAGCCATGATAAAGAATCCGGAAAAGGAATGGCGTGGTTTATTTCTCCTAGTAAATTGATTGCCGGTATGGCAGATAGCATGATGATTACAGCCAGCAACACATCCCTTGATAAGGGTTTACGATTTATCTGAAGATACTGAAGCGGCCTTTCACTCCACAGATAAGCCAATAAAAATGGCGGGATTACAAACAAACCCAACGATTGCATAAACTGCGCCAGCTTAATCGAACCAATATCCGACAAATCTCCCTGCGTCATCCAGAGAGAAATCAGGGAAAACAACAACATGAAAAACAATGAAACACCTACCAATTGGAGGATTTTCGAACCTAAACCGGAATAACTAAAAACGCCTTTAATCTTCATAAATAAAATAATTCTACTTTCGTGTATTTAATAACAAGAGATCAACCTTATTTAATTAAACATTATCATTTCATTTCAAAATCTAAAATCAATTATAAACACCATTAGTATCACTTCAAGTATTCTTTACCATATTATATAAAACTAAAAAACTCCTGTTATCACCTGGGACAACAGAAGTTTAATTCCTGAATCAGAAAGTTTGTTAAGCTTTTGGTCTGGCTTCTTTAACTACCATGGTACGACCATCCAGGTCAGCTCCGTTCAGTTCTGCAATAGCTTTTTCGCCACCTGCATCATCCATTTCTACGAAAGCAAAACCTTTTGATTTGTTAGTTTCACGATCTTTGATGATTTTGCATGATTGCACTTCACCATACTCGGCCATAACGCCTTGCAAGTCATTTTCACGGACTCTGTAACTTAAGTTACCTACATAAATGTTCATAAAAAAATAAAAAAATAAAATGAATAAAGAAACCTTTTTAAGAACAGCATAAACAAACGTATTGGTTAAAACAAAACCTGCCTGAAAGGTAAGAGTCGGAAATAACCTTGCGATATTTTACGCAT
>JAQWCZ010000114.1 GCA_028705705.1 Paludibacter sp. | reverse complement strand
AGCCGTATCATTTCCAGGTATTCTTCCGGTAAAACGTCTTCCCGCTGTTCAAATTCCATGTCGTATTGCTGTCCTTCACATATCTCCGCGGCAGTTTTGGTAAATAAATGCAAGACTTTTTTCAAATATGAGGTGGGAGCTTCTAACAGCAGTTCATACGCCATAATTTGCATTACATCTCCCGAAAGTATAGCTGTATTTTCACCCCATTTCACATGCACGGTAGGCTTCCCTCTTCGAATAGCAGCTTTATCCATGATATCGTCATGTAAAAGTGTGAAATTGTGAAAAACCTCAATACCAATAGCTGGTTTGATGGCTGGTTCAATATTGTCGTTAAATAAGTTACATGCCATCAGGGTTAATACCGGACGAATGCGTTTGCCTCCTTGTACCATCGTATAGTAAATCGGATCATATAATCCGGCCGGTTCTTTTTGCCATTTAATTTGCTGAATGGCTGAGTTAACTAAAGCTGAAATAGTATCATAACTATGCATATAGATTACTCTTTTTGAATGTTAAGTTCGTTTTCAATGATATCTGTAAGAACGTCTTTCATCTCCATTCCGGCTGCACGAACCTGCTGGGGAATAAAACTGGTGGTCGTCATGCCGGGAGTTGTATTGACTTCCAACAAATTAATTACATCACCTTCAGTAATAATATAATCTATCCTGATGATACCTTTACAACCTAATATATCATATATTGCTGCAGTGAGTTTTTGTATCCGTGCTGTCAATTCTGGATTAATACGAGCGGGTGTAATTTCGTCAACTTCACCCTTATACTTGGCATCAAAATCGAAGAAATCATTGTGAGGAACTACTTCGGTTATCGGTAATACTATTGATTTACTTTTTGTTTTATACATCCCACAAGTGACTTCTATTCCCTGCATAAACGCTTCAATCATCACTTCATTTCCTTCTTTGAAAGCTTTTTCTATAGCCGGCTGAACATCTTCTTTTGAATTGACTTTTGTTACACCAAAACTACTACCTCCTGCATTGGGTTTGATAAAACACGGGAAACCAATTTTCAGAGCCATCTCTTCCGAATTGATGCTTTGACCACTTCGTAATAAAACTGACTCCGATACCTTCACGCCAAAACTTTTTAAATATTGATTGCAGATGAATTTATAAAAAGTAAGCGCCGAAGCCAAAACCCCGCAGGTAGAATACGGAATCCCAATTAAATCGAAATAACCCTGTAAAATACCATCTTCACCCGGTGTGCCGTGTATTGTGATGTATGCAAAATCAAATTTTATTTTATTTCCCTGATTAAAAAAACTGAAATCTGATTTGTCAATCTCAACCTGTTCGTTTTCTGTAATATTAACCACCCATACTTCTTTGGTTAAGATAACCTGATATACATTATACCTTGCTCTATCCATAAAGGAAAGCAATCCGACAGCACTTTTGAGAGAAACAACAACTTCCGAGGAATCACCTCCGGCAACGATGGCGATAGTAGGTTTCATATCGTTATAAATTCAAATTTGTTTGGGCATATTCTCGCCACATATTTATTAATTTTTGAAAATCATCTGGTAATTCACTTTCAAAATGCATGTATTCCAGTGTCCGGGGATGTACAAAACCAAGGGTTTTGGCATGCAGAGCCTGTCGCGGACAAGCATAGAAACAGTTTTTCACGAACAACTTATAATAGGCTGAAGTAGTTCCTTTCAGAATCACATTGCCTCCGTACCGTTCATCATTGAAAAGCGTGTGACCAATGTGCTTCATGTGTACACGAATCTGGTGAGTTCTGCCTGTTTCCAGGCGACACTCAACCAGGGTTGCGTAGCCAAATCGTTCAATCACCTTGTAATGAGTGATTGCAAATTTGGCATACAGGTTTTCTCCGTCAGGAAAAACTTTAAAACGCATTCTGTCGCTTGGATCTCGCGCAAGGTCGCCAGTAATAGTACCTTCATTATCTTTCACATTACCCCATACCAAAGCGTAATACCTTCGTTTGGTCGTTTTCTCAAAGAATTGTTTTCCCAGGTGTTGTTTTGCGTCTTCTGTTTTGGCAATCAACAATAAACCTGATGTATCTTTATCAATACGATGCACCAATCCCAACCTGGAATCATTTGCATCAAAATCCTTATTATCTCGGAGATGATAGGCAATCGCGTTCAGTAAAGTCCCGTCATAATTTCCGAATCCGGGATGTACCACCAATCCGGGCTGCTTATTCACGAGTATAATATCATCATCTTCATACACGATATTTATAGGAATATCCTGCGGAACAATGATATACTCAGAAGGCGGATAAGCCAGTACAATCGTAATCACATCTCCCGGTTTAACCCTGTAACTTGATTTTACAGGCTTCTCATTCACACGGATATTACCTGCATCGGCAGCTTCCTGGATACGGTTACGGGAAATGCTGGCCATGATGTTGACCAAATATTTGTCAATCCGCATCATGCTCTGACCTTTGTCGACCACAAAACGGTAATGTTCAAAAAGCTCCTGTTCTGAACCTAATTCATCATATTCGATTTCTTCTAAAAAATCTTCTTCCACTTGCTAATACCTCCTTTTTTAGAAAAATTCTTCTTCTTCAACTTGATTATTAATTGATTCTTCTATTAAATATTTATCTTTAGTCAACCATATATCTATACGGGTACCGTCGGGCCATTTCTCTCCGGCTGCTGGAATCTGTCTGTAGATCATATATTCACCTTCGTTCCCAACAGGTGTTACGTCATAATTCACAGCACCTATGATAAATGAAGATGCAATGGCTTCGTTTTTTGCATCATTAAATGTTTTACCAATCAATCCCGGAACTGCAGAAATCTCCTCTCCTACTCCACTTCCAACCACAAGCACCACTGCAGCGCCTTCCGGTAAACGGGTGCCTGGTTCTATACGCTGACCAAAGTAACTAACATCAATAACCAAATCTTTAAACTCAGATGGTCTGTACACAACACCCGAAACTCTTAATCCCAAAGATTTAATCAACGCATCTGCCTGTCTGAACGAAACATCATTTAAATCCGGGAAAGGGATCATCTTTACTTGTCGTTTATTCAGAATGAGATAAATCGATCTATTTTTCTTCACAGATGAATTGGCCGGTGGTATCTGTTCTACAATCGTTCCCAGTGCTTTATCCTTTACATAAACCGAGTCAATAACCTGGGTATATAATTCATAATTCTCAAGCAAATTTTGAGCTTCTTCTACATATAATCCCTGTAGATCCGGAACAGTAACCGACTCTCCGTGATGAGTATAATGATCCAATACAATCAGGGTAATCCAGACTAATGAAACTATAATGGCTATTGCAAGCAAAATTCGCTTCACAATAAAACCCACGATACTTTCTTTCCAAAAGGTTTTAAAACTCATGATTGATAATTTTTAAAATACAGTCATTCAAATCCTGGCAGCTTGAACAAAAACAAATGCCAAAATTAATGAAATAATCTTATTTTCAGTAATAACAAAGCCTATAAAAACAAAAAAAGTAAAAAGGTGTAGAATGTGAATTATCTGCAATGCTAAAAATTAGGTAACAGAATAAATTAGTGTATAAACTGGTGAAATGTGGAAAAAATAAGAGCCACCTCATCTGAGACAGCTCTTAACTTATAATGTCATAAAAAAATGTTACTTACATTTTGTGACGTCCTTCATCGGCAACAGTCAGTTTTGCTCTTCCTTTGGCACGTCGTGCAGCCAAAACCCTGCGTCCGTTTGCAGTTGCCATTCTTTCACGGAATCCGTGTTTGTTTCTTCTTTTCCTGTTAGAAGGTTGGAATGTCCTTTTCATCGCTTTATCGTGTTATTATATTAATATTCCGGTTTTTGGGATTGCAAAGATAGAAGTTTTTTTTTATTCGACAAAAATGTTCATGATATTTACTGTTTTTATTTGTAGAAATTATTTCAATCAAAATAAAATCCTATATATTTGTGAACAAAAACAAGACTAAACTTGTATTATTTATTATTATTAATCGTCCAAGAAATGAACATGAAGAAAATACATATCATAACGCTTGCATTTATATTTTTAATTTACCCTCTGAGTGCCTCTCTTAGAAACGAAACCGATGCCAGACAAGTTGCAATCAACTATTTAAGTAATTATTATTATTTTAATGGCAGACAAAAAGCTCCTTCATCAAACAACTTACAACTTGCATACATCCATAAAGAAAAAGATGTTAATGAAGGAAAAAACCTTTTATATATTTATAACACGGGTGAAAATGATGGTTTTGTAGTGGTATCGGGAAGCGATAAGGCAAGTAACATTTTAGGTTATGCACATACCGGAACGTTTGATGCCAATAAAATTCCCGATGGATTGAATTTTTGGTTAAATGGTTTTGCAGAAGAAATAAAATTATTGGAAGAAAGTCCTGAATTATTTTCCATTGATGGATCTTTTTCAAATGAAACAAAAATCAAAGCGCCTTCTTCTATACTATTTTCATCTTCCATCAGTCCGCTGCTCGGAGGTATCAAATGGAACCAGGGAGAACCCTACAATAATCTTTGTCCGGTTATTCCGACTACAAGTAAACTATCTGTAACAGGTTGTGTTGCAACCGGAATGGCTCAGGTTATGAAATACCATCAATGGCCTGTAAACGGAACCGGATCAAATTCATATACAACAGAAACCCATAAAATACCTTTGTCTGTTGATTTTTCAACAACTACCTATGATTGGGCAAATATGACGCATGTTTATAATGTTTCAAGTACAGAAACTCAAAAAACAGCCATTGCAACATTGATGTACCATTGCGGTGTGGCAACCAATATGAACTATGATGAATCAAGCGGAACAACAACATTAGAGATGGCAACCGCTTTAATTGATCATTTTGGTTACGATCCTAACCTGAATCTCCTAAAACGAGATTTTTATACCCGCAGTGAATGGATTAATCTGTTGAAAACAGAATTAAATGCTTCCCGTCCGGTTTTATACGGAGGACAGTCCAGCACAAGTGGACATTTGTTTGTGTGCGACGGTTATGATACAAACGATTTTTTCCATTTCAACTGGGGCTGGGGAGGCCTGTCTGACGGATACTATGCTATTTCCGCACTTAACCCTTCCAGTCAGGGTGCAGGTGGAGGTTCAAGCGGATATAACAGTGATCAGGATATTGTGATTGGAATGCAAAAACCCAATCCGGCAAGTTCTCCTATATATATTATTTACATGCAAGAAAACATTTCAAGTTCTAAGCAAAAAGTTCAAAGAAATGATACTACCACAATCTTTATTAAAAAAACATATAATTTTGGTGTAAATACATTCAGTGGGAATTTGGGATTGGGACTTTACAATGGTGAGAATCTTATTGCAATTGTTAGAAGTTATAATGTGCCTGGTTTAAATCCAAATTATGGATATAATACTATAAAGGCAGAAAACATAAAAATACCATCTCAAGTCGCAAACGGGAAATATAAACTACACACCGTTTACAAAGCAACAAGTGAATCAAGTTGGTCAATCGTCAGGGGGCATATAGTTACTCCAAATTTTCTTTATGTTCAGGTTAGTGATACGGAGGTTTCATATACAGAACCTACTGACTATGGTCCTAAGTTGACATTAAACTCCATATCAACAATAGGAAACGTTTATCAAAATAAAACAGGACGATTTACTGTTGAAGTAACAAATACCGGTGAAGAATACAATTCAAAATTAGGTATTTATCTTCAATCAAAAGAAAATCCATCTGTATATCAAATGATTACAGATTATGCTAATATTGGACCCAATGAAACAGCTACTTTCAACATCAATAAATTAATTATGCTGGATCCCGGAGAATACAATATACAAGCCAGATACGATATTAATAATGGTCAAGGAAATTCCAGTACATTTGTACAATTTGGTTCTACACAAACCATTAATATACTGGCAACCCCTACCGATCCCCCTGTCTTTACACTGAATTCAAAAATTTCTTTCCCCGACAACGAAGATGTTAATAAAGATTTTGATATTTTATCTGCTAACATCACCAATACCGGAGGATTTTATGAAAATAAAATGATTGCTTTTGTTTTTTCGCTTGAAGGGGAAACTTCACTAACATATATCGGATATCAGGATGTGTTTTTTGATTCGAATGAACAAAAAAATGTTTCATTCAGTGGAAGTATTAATTTAGATCCAGGTCAATATCATATAGTTACTTATTATCAAAGTGACTCCGAATGGACTCAGTTAACACCTGAAAATTATTCTGAAATTCTCTTTACAATTCAACAGGATTATACTGCGATTGAACAAATTCCGAAGACTATCGATCATTTATATATTTATCCTAATCCTACGACAAACTATATCAGTTTTAAATCAGAACAAGTGGTGGATGAAATATTACTATATACAATTGAAGGGAAACTTATTAAAAATATTACTCCAAATATGAGTGGTATTATTCGGGTTGATACAAGAAACCTGAAAAAAGGAAGTTATTTACTTCAGGTAAATGCTTCGGGTAAATTAAAAATAGGTCAGTTCATCAAGC
>JAQWCZ010000113.1 GCA_028705705.1 Paludibacter sp. | reverse complement strand
ATTACAAATCACGTGCTCTGGCCAACTGAGCTAAAGAGGCAATGTGTTAATAATTAGCGATTTCGGTCGAACAAAAAGCCGTTTAAACACTCCTATTTAAACGGCTTGCAAATGTACGAAATTATTTTGGATTACAAAACAATTCCCTCAATATTTTATTTTTTACTGAGTTTTTCCTTGAATTTTACGATTTGCTTCTCGAGTGCCTCAACCGATAAATCGACAGCTTCCTCAAATGTATCACAAACCTTGGATGCAAAGAACTCAGCCGAAGGAACGGATATCTTAATCTCGGCTTCTTTGTTGGTTGCCGTTTCTGGTTTCACCACCTTTAAATAGACTTCCACATGCATGATCTCATCAAACAACCGGATCAGTTTTTTAGTTTTCTTTTCTACATACGACTCCAATGCTTTGGTTGCATCAAAATTAATAGACTGAACTCTGAGTTTCATAACTACCTCCTTCTTTATTTGGCTCTGGGATGAGCCCGTTTATATATATTGTATAGCTCTCCAAAACCGGTATGGGTATACACCTGTGTTGCCGCAAGTGAACTATGACCCAACAATTCTTTGACTGCATTTATGTCTGCCCCTCCATCCAACAGACCGGTGGCAAAACTATGACGTAAAACATGGGGACTTATCTTTGGGAGGTTGCTGACCTGCGACATTATCCTGTGTACAATATTATATACAAGTTTCGGATACATTTTTTCTCCGGATGGTCTTACAAATAAATATTGAGCAGGACCTGCAATATAATCATTTCTTTTATGTTGGTGATCTGCAATTTTTCGGCACAAACCCTTATCTATAGGAATGATCCGTTGCTTATTTCGCTTACCTGTTACCCTCAACTCTCCCGCAACCAAATCAACATCCTGATCGCGAAGGGAAATTAATTCAGACAACCTGATTCCGGTCATGTAAAAAACTTCCAGCAACAACAAATCTCTCATACGTATAAAATCGTCAATTGGAACAAAAGGATCATCAATAACCTGACTCACTTCTCTGTGTTTAAAAAACACCGGAAGTGGCTTTTTTGTTTTGGGAAGCACAATTTTTAATGTTGGATTAGTCGTGACAAAACCTCGTTTGAGCATGTATCTCCAACAGGATTTCAACGATGATATTTTACGAGATATACTGCGGGCTGAAATTCCCTGCTGCATCAAGGCTATGATCCATTGCTGGATATCGACCGGAGGAATCTTCTCAGGATTGAAATGTTCTATATCAACCCCCAGAAAAACAAGAAATTGATTGAGGTCGTTCTTATATGACAAAACAGTATGAGAGGAATAGTTCTTCTCATACTGTAAATATTGCAGAAAACCGTTAATCATAACCTCGTTCCAATTCTGCAACGAAAATAGAATAAATTAATCAGAAATACAAATTATCCTAAGATAATTTAAACCTCGTTTTTATTCTTCTCCAAGCTGCATCTTTTGTACATAAACCGCATGCATTTTTTGCTCACGCTGTACTACAGAAGGTTTATCAAAACACTGACGACGACGGAGTTCTTTTACAACACCATTTTTTTCAAATTTACGTTTGAATTTTTTTAACGCTCTTTCAATGTTTTCGCCTTCTTTAACAGGAACTACGATCATAATTGTTTAACTGTTTTTATATATTAATTCATTATTTTCAAATTCGGACTGCAAAGATAGAGAAGTTTTTTTAATCAACAAAAGAATCAGATGTTTTTTTTACCTGATAGATGTTTTTTATCTTTGCGTTTTAAAATGCAAACATGAAATTATACTGGCAACTATTCATTACCTTCTTCAGAATCGGTTTTTTCACCATCGGGGGTGGTTATGCCATGATCCCATTGATTGAAAAAGAGGTCGTTGACAGAAGAAAATGGATCGTGGCAAGAGAATTTATCGATATGCTCGCAATGGCTCAGTCGGCTCCGGGTGTTATGGCGATAAATACTTCAATTTTCGTTGGATACAAGTTAAAAGGGACAAAAGGCAGTATTGCCGCTGCTGTCGGATGCGCCCTTCCATCTTTTATCATCATTGTTCTGATTGCCACTTTTTTTGTTGATATGCGCGAAAATCCGACCGTCAACCGTATTTTCAAAGGAATTCGTCCGGCCGTGGTTGCGCTTATTGCAGCACCTTTGTGGAGAATGGCTAAATCAGCCAATATCAATTATAAAACAATCCTTATCCCGATTGCTGTAATCGTACTTATCTGGATCGTGAAGGTGCCGCCTGCCTATGTGGTGGGACTGTCGATTTTAGGCGGGTTGGCGTTTGGGACGTTTAAGAGGCGGTAGTTTTTTAGCGGAGAGCGGAGAGTGAATAGTTTAACAGGCTTTAATATAGACCGGAGACAGGTGACTGTAGACTGTAGATATAAAAAAAAGAAACATGATCAATTACAATCAAATTCCTTCTCCATGTTTTGTGCTGGATGAGGTGAAGTTTCGCAATAATTTGGAGCTAATTCGCTCGGTTAAGAATCAGGCTGGTGTTGAAATTATCCTGGCCTTCAAGGCTTTTGCCATGTGGAGTGCTTTCCCGATTGTCAGGGAGTATATCCCCTGCTCTACAGCCAGTTCTTTGGCTGAAGCCAGGTTGGCTTTCGAGGAAATGGGAAGTCCGGCACATACTTATGCTCCTGCATACTCCGAGAAAGAGTTTGATGAAATCATGCAGTACAGCAGTCACATCACATTCAATTCACTCGCTCAGTTTAAAAAATTTTATCCCCGCACCCAATTTTATAATATATCCTGCGGGCTGCGCATCAATCCTGAATTTTCAGATGTAGGTACGGATTTGTACAATCCCTGCTCGCCCGGCTCTCGGCTGGGTATCATCGCTGAAAAGCTGGGGGATAGTTTACCTGCCGGTGTTGAAGGCTTGCACTTTCACACCCTCTGCGAAAGCAATTCCTTCGATTTGGAAAGAACCTTGCTGGTGGTTGAACAAAAATTCGGTCACCTGTTCAGTCAGATTAAATGGCTGAACATGGGCGGCGGTCACCTGATGACCCGCGAAGGATACAACGCCGAACACCTGATACAGGTACTCAAGGCTTTCAAAGCGAAACACCCGCATCTGCAACTCATCTTAGAACCCGGCAGTGCTTTTGCCTGGAGAACCGGCGACCTGATTGCTACCGTGTTGGATATCGTTGAAAACAAAGGCGTCAAAACGGCCATGCTGGATGTTTCTTTCTCCTGCCACATGCCCGACTGTCTCGAAATGCCTTATAAACCGTCCATCGTGGGAGCCACCGATGCCGCTCCCGGCAAACCGACCTACCGCATGGGAGGCAACAGCTGTCTGGCCGGCGATTTCTATGGCGACTGGTCATTCGACAAACCCTTGCAACCCGGCGACCACATCATCTTCGAAGACATGATTCATTACACGATGGTAAAAACCACCATGTTTAACGGTGTTAGTCACCCTTCGATTGGCATTTGGACAAAAGACAATGAGTTCAGGCTGGTGAGGGAATTTGGGTATGAGGATTATAAGGGAAGGTTGTCGTGAATTGACATTACATCTTTAATTAAAGATTAGTTTGTCTGCTTTATTTTCTTACCTACCAGAAAAAGCGACAGAAACAAAAACATCACCACAAAAGAGACGATCAGTCCTCCGATTGTTCCCACAGCTAATGGGAACCAAAAACTCTCCTTGTAGCCAATAATAAACGGGACAAAACCGATGATAGTAGAAAATATCGTTAAAAACACAGGACGCACTTTGGCGTTCCATGCCTTTATATAAGCGTTTAATGGTGATATACTCCTGTTTTTTAGTATATTGTTATATTCATTGATGATGTATATATTTGCATTCACCGTTAGACCCGATAACAATATAAAAGCGGCAAAACCACCCTGATCGAAATTAATCTTGAACCAGTAAAAACTCAGAAAAATCCCGATAAAAGAAAGCGGTATAATAAAAATGACGTGGAATGGCTGACGCAATGAATTAAATAAGATACCCGAACAAAAGTAAATGATGAGAAACACAACTCCAAGCAACCAGTACTGTTTATTTTCGCTTTTCCCCCATCCATAGTGATTTTCTTCTGCATTTACAGCATATCCGACAGGCAATTCATTCCGATAACTTTCGACTACATTTTCCAACACCTTCCTACCCTGTTCATAAGCACCAATATATTCATATTGAAGACATAAGCGATATTGCTGATTTTCTTTTGATATTTTTTTCGGAGCTTGATATTTCTCAATTGTTAGTAATTCAGATAGTTTAAACTCATTATCGCCTAACTTTATAGGTATATTTTGCATATCCCACACATTGTATTGCTCTGACTGTTTTGATCTCAGCATAATTCGATCGGTGTTAGCCGCATTTGTAATCCGGGCAACCTGTGTCCCTTTTTCAAAAACAGGTTTTATAGCAGCAAACAATTGATAGGGTTGTACACCTTCTTTGGCCATACGTTCATGATTCAAATCAAAACTGAACTCTTGATAATCATCTTTATGCCAACTAAATTCTGAATTAATCGTAACTTCTTTAATCCTACGATATCCCAGCAATTGCTTTTTCAGCTTCTCTGCATGGGCATATAATTCATCGTAATTAAATCCGAACATCACAATCCGATAGGAACCCGCTCCTTCTCTGATATCATTGCTGAATCCGTCGCCGACACCATACACGCTCCAACTTCCACCACCAAGTTCGAGTGATTTAGATATCAGCTTAGCCTTCAACTGATGGGGAAAACCGCTTCGTTGATACGCTTTCGTAAAACGGATGTTGATACCTGCACGATTCGCGCTATACACATTCGTTTCAAACTGACTGACTCCTTCAAATTCAGCGATGTACGCCTCCATACGTTGAATCAAATCGTTCATGTGCGTAAGCGTGGAACCATTGGGCAAAGTAGCTGTTATAAACAAGCTGGTTTCTTCCCTGTCGCTTTCAAAATAGGAGCCGTTATATACTTTTTGCACAAACAACCTCCAGGTTCCTCCCAATATTTTATTTACATGTGTTTTGAGTTTCTCTTTATAAAACTCCGACCCCAATGTATTATTATACAGCTGAGCAAACCGATTGTCCTTTTCAATTTTATCCGGTAGCATAAATACGGGTAGTCCGAACAACAAAATGATAAGCGCGAAAAAAGCAATCTTCCATCGCCACATGAACCGGATCATTCCTGTGTAAATTCGATTAAAGCGCGACAAGCTTCTCAGCGATATCAACCTTTTAAACAAAGCTTTAACACCTGAATCCGGACGCAACTTTTTTTCCCGTGACACCTTGTTTTTAATTCTCAACTTGTTGATAAGTGCAGGCACTAAAAACAGGGACACAAGCAATGAAACTGCCAGGTTAATCATAATTACAACAGCGAAATCCCTCAGATTAAGCCGTATTTTTTCTTCTAAGAAAAAGATGATGGTCAATGCCCCCATGGTAGTAACCGAAGCAGCCAAAATGGCAAGAAAAGCCTTTTTATTTCCCCTGTTGATTATCTGATCGGATAAAACAATGATGTTATCAATGATTAATGTCAGGGAGATCGTAATTCCGGCAAGTGAATACAATTGTATTTCTATCCCGAGCAAATAATAAAATATTACTGAAACAGCAAGACATATCACCAATGAAAGAACTATCAAAAGCATGTATTTAAGTCTCCGGTAAACCAGCAACACGAAAATCAACAAAATAAAGATCGTCAGACCAGCACGAAAATAGATTTTTTGCAATTCTTCTTTTATATAATCAGTTGCATCATAAGCTTTTTGGATTGAATAACCTGTTGGAAAATCTTCCTGAGTCTTAAACAACCTTTCCTTTACTTTTTTGGCAAGCTCAAGCTGATTTGCAGTCTCCTCAGCCATCATGGTAATATAAATTGTGTTGTGGCCATTGATACGATAATACCCGGTTGGTTGCGACTCTGCTCTTCGTATCGAAACCACATCAGCTATACGGATAATCCGGTTTGTTTCCGTTTTTTTGATTTCAATTTGTTTCAGCACATCCTCAATAGCTACATCATTATAAAAAGGTGGAGTTATTGAGACAGGAATAAACTGATTGCGTTTACCATGCATATCACTAAAACTAACTAAGCCGATTGATTCGTTTTTCAGATATTGATTGATAGCACCCTGTATCTCATTCACTGACACTTTCAATCTTTCTAATTGTTTGTAATCATATTCCAGTTGCCACTCCATCGGATTAGCACCACTCACATTGATCTGATTAAGCCCATCAATGTCCGACAACCGCGTTTTGATGATATTCTCAGCATATTGCTGGATTACAATGGGAGAAGCCGGAGCTACAAGTGAATAACTTAAAAAATTCTTTTTTGCATTATCATCCGAATTTCGAAGCGAAACCGAGGGATAACTGATATTATCCGGCAACTTAGGCCAAGCCTGTCTGATGATGGATGAAACTTCAAAACGGGCTGATGCCGGATCGACATGCCGGTCTAACTGAATCAATATATTCCCCCATCCGTTTCCTGAATTTGAAGATATTTTCCTTACCCCACTCATTCTGCCTAACATGGCCTCCAATTTGGATGTAGCTTCCATCTCAACAATCGCCGGCGAACTGCCATAAATAGAAAAATTGATATTA
>JAQWCZ010000112.1 GCA_028705705.1 Paludibacter sp. | reverse complement strand
ACCATAAGGCCTTGATTGATTACAATACAAATGGCAAAGCATTTCAACTGGCCGTCCCGACACCCGAGCATTTCTTACCTTTGTTGTATGTGCTGGCACTGAAAGAAAAAGAAGAATCGGTTACCCTGTTTAATGACCATCCCGTCGGTGGTTCACTCACGATGACATCAGTAAAAATTAACTAATTCATGATTGATTAATTAAATTCGCCCTAACCTTTTTTGTTATTAGGCGCAAGCCTTGGGCTCCTACAATATTCGCTAAAATGACTATCTTTGCCCCTCAAAATTAAACCTTGTGGATAAAAAAAAACTAACAGGACATCTTGCCTTGTTGCTGACGAACATTTTTTTTGGGGTTAATAATCCGGTAGCCCGGATGTTGATGCCTGAGATTTTACATCCTACAGTACTCACGTTTTTTCGTTTCTCAGGAGCGATGGTGTTATTTTGGTTGGCATCGCTGTTCATTAAGCGTGAACATGTCCCTGCCAAGGATGTGCTGCTGTTGTTTTTTGCTTCTGTGTTCGGACTCACACTCAATCAATTGCCTTTTTTTGTGGGCTTGTCTATGACTTCCTCTATTGATGCTTCCATCGTGGTGACCATGTTACCCATCGTGACGATGATTTTGTCTGCTATTTTTCTGAAAGAACCCATTACACAACTGAAAGCAATCGGAGTAATCGTGGGGGCTTCAGGCGCACTAATTATTGTTTTCAGCAGTCAGACGGTCGCATCCGGTAATGGCAACATGCTGGGTAATATCATTGTTTTTCTGGCTGTGATATCTTTTGCTACCTATCTTACCCTTTTCAAAAATTTGATTATCAAATATCATCCGGTCACGGTCATGAAATGGATGTTTCTGTTTGCAACCATAACCGGTTTACCCTTCAGTTATTCCTTGCTTACCGAGGTGAGTTTTGCAGCTTTAACAAATACAACCTGGTTGGCGATTGCTTATGTAATCGTATTGGCTACCTTCCTGAGTTATATTTTATTGCCGATCGGTCAAAAAGCTGTTCGTCCAACTACCCTAAGTATGTACAATTACGTGCAGCCCATCATGGCTTCGTTGGTGGCTGTCCTCGTGGGTATCGATAAGTTCGGCTATCAGCAGGCGCTGGCAGCGGTACTGGTGTTTTCGGGGGTATATATTGTGACGCAAAGTAAGTCGCGGGCCCAGTTGGAGGCGGAGAAGATGAAAAACCCGGGTTTTAAGTAAATATTTCCGATTTTTTTGTTAATTAATCAACATTGGATTATGATGCTTGTTTAGTTTCATATAATGAAACTATTTTTGCATTGGTTATTATGTGTTATGTCTAAATTTGTCAACATAAATTTATACAAAACAAATATGAAACGAATCGGCAAAACACATTGGAGATTTTATTGATGTCTCATTTATATGCTATACTTATTGTCAAAGAACTCATTGAATTTGCCGCGATTGCGACGTAAATATTATTGTATTTTTAACGAACTATTGGAATAATGAAAACAATTTTATATAAGATTTTTCCGGTATTAACCTTGTTAGTCGCAACTGTATCTTGTGCACAGCAAGGACAACTGCATACCTCTCAGGTCTGGTCCGGGGATAAATCCGCAGCCTGGTACGCAGAGCAGCCCTGGCTTGCCGGATGTAACTTTCAACCCAGTTCAGCTATCAACCAGGTGGAGATGTGGGCAAGTGAAACTTTCGATGCCGCTACCATCGATAAAGAACTGGGCTGGGCCGAAGAACTGGGTTTCAACCTGATGCGTGTTTATCTGAGTAGTGAGGTCTGGAAAGCAGATGCGGAAGGGTTGAAGAAACGCATGGATGAGTACCTGACAATCTCTTCTAAACACGGGATTAAAACGATTTTCGTCTTCTTTGATGACTGCTGGAACGAAGAAACAGTCGCCGGGAAACAACCGGAGCCTAAACCGGGCATTCATAATTCAGGTTGGGTGCAGGATCCTGCTGTAAGTCTGCGTAAAGATACTGCTACCTTGTTTCCGGTATTGGAAAAATACGTGAAAGACATCCTGACAACATTTAAGAATGATGAAAGGGTGTTACTCTGGGACTTATACAATGAACCGGGTAACAGTAAACATGGCATGAATTCAATGCCCTTGCTGAGAAATGTATTTAAATGGGCCAGGGAAGTGAATCCTACACAACCGATCAGTGCAGGGGTGTGGTTCTTTAAATATCCTGAGTTAAATGAATTCCAGATCGCTAATTCTGATGTGCTCACCTATCATAATTACCGTGATCCGGAAAATCATCAGTTGTGGATTGACTTGTTGAAAACCCATGGTCGTCCGATGATTTGCACCGAGTACATGGCTCGTCGCAACAACAGCCGTTTCGACAATATCATGCCATTGCTCAAAAGAAACAATGTTGGAGCTATCAACTGGGGTTTTGTGTCGGGTAAAACTAATACGATCTTCGCTTGGGCAGACCCGCGTCCGGATGAGAAAGAGCCTGAACTCTGGTTTCACGACATTTATCGTCAGGATAAAACTCCTTTTGACCCGAAGGAAGTGGAGTTGATTAAAAAGTTAACCGGAAAGATTTCTGATGTAAAACTGATGAATGAAGCCGATTTCAAAAGAACTATCGATGGAAAAGAAGTTAGTTTATATACGCTGAAAAACCGTCAGGGTATGGTGGCGCAAATCACCAACTTTGGAGGAAGGGTAGTCAATCTGTGGGTACCCGACAGGAATCACAACATGCTGGATGTAGTAACAGGTTTTTCATCCGTTGAAGGGTATAAAAAAGGCAATGAAGCTTACTTTGGTGCATTGATTGGAAGATATGGTAATCGCATCGCCAAAGGAAAATTTACGCTTGATGGGGTTGAATACCAATTAGCAATCAACAATGGCGAGAATCACTTGCATGGTGGTATCAAAGGTTTTCATAACGTGGTATGGGATGCACGTGTATTCAAAAATGCGCAAAATGAAGATGCCCTGGAACTGAAATATCTTTCGAAAGATGGAGAAGAGGGCTATCCGGGTAATTTATCAGTAACAGTGGTTTATACCCTGACCAATGAAAACGAGCTGGAAATTACTTATGCTGCAACAACCGATAAAGCTACTCCGGTGAATATCACACACCATTCTTTCTTCAACTTGCATGGATTTAATTCAGGAACTGCTAAAGAAATCAATTCACACGTGATGCAGATTTACGCACCTTTCTATAATCCGACTGATGCAGGATTGATTCCAACCGGCGAGATTGCGATTGCATCGGTTGATGGAACGCCGATGGATTTCCGTAAACCTACAACAGTAGGTGAGCGTGTTAATCAACCATTCGACGCATTAAAGTACGGTCTGGGTTACGACCATAACTGGATTCTGCACAAACATGGAGATATATTCACCGAAGCTGCCGTTATATTTGAACCTTCTAACGGAGTTCAGATGCGGGTGTTGACCGATCAACCGGCCATGCAGTTCTACGGAGGTAATTTCTTTCAGGGTAAAGACAGTGGGAAATATGGTGAAGTCTATAATTACCGCACCTCTTTTGCCATGGAAACGCAGCATTTTCCCGACAGTCCGAATCAACCTGCTTTCCCGAATACGATTCTGAAACCGGGTGAAACATATAAACATATCTGCGTTTATAAATTTGAAGTACGCTAAAAATGGATCGGAGAAATGGTTTAAACACAACCGTCAGAAAACTCGTGTCGAAATCGCTTCGCGATTAAGGTCACTCGTTTCTGACGGTTGTTGTTTAAAAGAAAAGAGACGCACGATCGTGCGTCTCTACAATCATTTTACGCTATCTTATACTTATCCACTTGCTCCACATCGAAATTTTTGATGAAAGTAGCATGTTTCCTGACTTCCACTTCTGCATAGCGTTGATAAACTTCTGCTGATTTGCGGAACATGTCATCGCGGCTGGCATCGATGATGAGCAGGTAGGTCATGATGATGTGACCGGCCATTTCAACCAAACGACGCGCCTGGAAGTCGATGTATTCCGGATTCTTACTTTCAGTAACACGATTTGTGGAATTCTCCAGTAAAGTTGTCATGGTGATCAGCTTCTTCCGCAGGGAATGAAACTCTGGATTAATCGGTTGGGCCTCGTAATGCCTGATTTGTTTGAGGTAGTTGCCGGTGGTGACGTGGCGGATGGCCGCAACAGTCTGCAACTGGGAAGTTCCCTCGTAAATCGTCAGGATACGGGCATCGCGATAGATGCGCTCGCAGGCATAGTCTTTCATGAAACCCGAACCGCCGTGTACCTGGATGCTGTCGTAGGCATTCTGGTTGGCGAATTCGCTGGAAAACATTTTTAGAATCGGGGTAAACGCATCGGCCAATTTCTGATACTCTTTGTAGTCGGCACGTTCTTCCGGTGTCAGCTTCCGGGTTGCTTCGATGGCTTCATAAGCTTTGTACACATCCACGAAACGGGTGGTTTCGTATAATAAGGCGCGAGTAGCATCGAGTTTAGCTTTCATCAGTGAAATCATTTCGTACATTGCCGGGAATTCGATGATGGCCTTACCAAATTGTTTGCGTTCTCGGGCATAAGCGATGGCTTCATCGTAAGCAGCCTGAGAAACACCAACCGATTGTGCTCCAACACCTAAACGGGCGCCGTTCATCAGCGACATCACATATTTTATCAGACCCATGCGGCGGGTTCCTACCAATTTGGCCGGTGTGTTGGTAAATACCAGCTCGCAGGTTGGCGAACCTTTGATACCTAATTTATTTTCAATACGACGCACTTTAATCGTGTGGTCAAAATTATTGTCCGCCACGAAATACGATAAACCACGTCCGTCAGTAGAACCTTCTTCCGAGCGGGCCAGTACCAGTTTGATTTGTGCATCGCCGTTGGTAATGAAGCGTTTTACACCATTCAGGTACCATACTCCATCGTGCTCATTGTATGTAGCTTTGAGTTGTACAGCCTGTAAATCGGAGCCTGCATCCGGCTCGGTCAGGTCCATTGAACAGGTTTCGCCCTGGCAAACACGAGGCAGGAATTCAGCTTTGATGCTTTCGTCCGCAAATTCAGCAATGGTTTCGGCGCAGTCCTGCAAGCCCCAGATATTGGCAAAACCCGCATCGGCGCGCGACACCATTTCACCACCCATGATGTAAGGAATCATGGAGAAATTAAGACCTCCATACTGACGTGGCAGCGACATACCGTATAGGCCTGCCTGAGCAAGCGCATCGTGGTTTTCCTGGGTGCCGCGGGCGTATTTTACACGGTTGTTGATTACCTGCGGACCTTCATGATCCACGCTTTCAGCATTCGGAGCTATGATTTCGGCGCAAATTTCACCGATAATTTCTAATACTCTTTCGTAGTTGTCGATAGCATCTTCGAAATCACGCGGTGCGTAATCATATTGATCCTTCTCAACAAAATTCTGCTCCTTAAGAGCAACAATCTTTTGCATCAACGGATGCGAAAGCTGGAATCTTAATGCCGGATTATTATTGTAGTAGTTCATCTTATTTGCTGTTTTTCTTGTAGTACTTAATCATTTTGGGGACAACTTCTTCCACGTTACCCGTAATCACATAATCGGCTATGGCGTTAATGGGCGCATCCGGATCATTATTGATGGCGATGATCATGGCGCTTTCCTGCATCCCGGCAATGTGCTGGATCTGTCCGGAAATACCACAAGCGATATAGAGTTTCGGACGAACCGTGGTGCCGGTCTGACCGATTTGTCTTTCGTGTTCAGCCATTCCTGAGTCAACTGCTGCACGTGAAGCGCCTACTTCACCTCCCAGTACAGCTGCCAGATCATACAGCATTTTGAAGTTTTCTGCACTTCCCATACCGTAACCTCCGGCCACAATGATAGGAGCAGCTTTCAGGTTTACTTTCGATTTTTCCATGTGACGCTCAATAACCTCAATCACGAAATCGGTGTCGGAAACATATTTTGAAACGTCTAATTTTACTGTTTTGCCTACATGTTTCGCATTGCGGATTTCTTTCTTCATAACACCTTCGCGCACGGTTGCCATTTGCGGACGGCAATCCGGATTCACAATGGTAGCCACGATATTGCCTCCGAAAGCCGGACGAATCTGATATAACAGATCGTTATAAACTTTACCTGCTTTCTTATCTTCATAAGTTCCGATTTCAAGGGCGGTACAGTCAGCAGTCAAACCACTGAACAAGGCTGATGAAACCCTCGGACCCAAATCACGTCCGATTGAAGTCGCACCCATCAGGGCAATCTGAGGTTTTTCTTCTTTGAAAAGATTTACCAAAATTGAAGTATGAGGCAATGTCGTATAAGGCGACAAGCGTTTGTCGTCGGCCAGATACAAAGTATCAACGCCATAAGGGAAAACCTGCTCTCCGATTTTATCCAGCTGATAACCTGCTGCAACAGCTTCCAGTTTGCATTGCTGCTTGTCGGCCAGTGTGCGTCCTTTGGTCAGCAGCTCCAGACTAACATCTGCTACGATGCCGTCTTCAATTTCTAAATATACAAATATGTTGTTCATTTTTTTTGATGTCTGCGGTCTATAGTCTACAGTCTGCGGTCACAGTCTCCAGTCTTTAGCCTTTCGTCTTATGACGGTAGACTGATGACAGTAGACTGCTGACTTAATTAACCGATTGTGTGGTTAGCAATTAG
>JAQWCZ010000002.1 GCA_028705705.1 Paludibacter sp. | reverse complement strand
ATATATCAGAGAAAAAAACAAAAAATTCATGCCTTACAAGCACAATGAGGATTATGCTGATGATTATGTTCGTTTTTATGATAGTGTTAGTTAACTAAAAGATATATCTTATTATTTCTTTTTTATATATGAAGAACCGTTTTTTGATGCTTATTGCATCCTTAATGATAATTATCACTTCTTGTAACGACAGTAATTTGACAGATATTGGAAGCAACATCCAGCCTCCCGGAGATAAAATTCTGGTTGCTGCCGATACTTTCAGCATTATTTCTGAAAACTACCCTGTTGAATTCATGTATTCCCGTCCCGACTCTTTTTTGTTGGGTACATTCTACGACCAGAAATACGGTACGGTTCACGCGGATATATTTGCCCAGGTTGAACATCCCAAAAACCATGTTTATCAGCCAAATACCACACCCGATTCTATTCTGTTGGTAATGCAATACCAAAAATACTTTGGCGACAAACACTCCCCAATGCATGTAAGTGTTTATGAGATGAATAAAGACACGACTTTCAGGTATCTTACCCCTTATGCTACCAACCTAAATCCGGATGTTTATGTGGATAAATCAGTTGCTTCTGCACTGATCGGAGAAAAAACATTTACAGCAGTTGATGCAAGTGGAGAGCAAGATTCTACTTATGTGACTATCAAATTCTCCAATGAATTCATGCAGCGATTTGCCAAGGTATCCCCGGACATTTATACGGACGAATCAAAATTTTTGAAATTTTTCAATGGTTTATTTATCACAACTGATTTTGGGTCAGCTTCAATGTTATACGTTCGCCAGATCGATATGATTTATTACCACAGCTATACCTATACAACAAAGGATGTTAGCGGACAGGATTCCTTAGTAAAAGTGAATGTTTCTGTAACCTTCCCGGCAAACTCACGGGTACGTCAGGTAAATCGTTTTTTACATCCGGATAAAAATAATATCATCAATCAACTCGAAAATCAGACAGATCAGGTACACCATATTTCTTCTCCGGCAAATATCTATACACGTGTAAGCCTACCAATCAAAAGAATGCAGCAAAGAATGGAAGGTAACGGTTTGAGATTAGCTATCAATAATGCCAAATTAAGAATAGACATCAACAACCTGAATGAAGAAAACTATGCTCAACCCATTCCATCCAGTATTTTATTGATTCGAGAATCTTCTCTTGAAAGATTTTTCACCAAAAGAGAATTTCCATCTGATACTTGTGCTATTTTAGGCACTTACGCTTATGAAAAAAATAGTGAAACCGGCGAATATAACTATTACTATACATTTGACATTTCCGGGCTTATAGCGCACGAGTTCAAACAAGCAAAAACAAACGAAAAAACACCACCTGAAAAAACAAATTTTTTACTGGTCCCTGTCAGATTGAAAACCAGCAACAATACTGTTACTGACGTTTCTCAACAGTTTTTGCTGAATGCTGTAACTATTTGTGGCGGTAACCATCCTCAAAAGCCAATTAAAGCGCATGTTGTCTATAGTGGTTTTTAATAATCTATCAGATGATAATATCCACATTAAAAGAAGTTTATTGGTATATTAAATTATTTTTTATACCTTTGCAGCCGCATTTTTTTAATCAACATAATGTCTAACCTACTAATTTATTAGTAATAAAAATTTCGAAATGAAAGAAAACCAGGAACCGGCTGAAGAGCCGAAAACGAATCCGGAAGAAACAACCCCGGTTGTTGAATCCACTCCCGCTGCAGAAAAAGAAACTACTGAACCTGTAACTGAAACAGAAGAAGTTAATGCTGAAGTTGTAGAAGTTAAAGAAGTAATTCCTGAAGAAGTTAAGGAAATTACGGAAGAAGCTCCTGTAGAAGTGATTGAAGAAGCTCCTGCAAAAAAAACTGTAGAACCTGAAGCACCGGTTGCAGAAGCAGAATTTGACTGGGATGCTTATGAAAAAGGAGACGCTTTAAGCGCATCAGCCAGAGAAGAATTAAAAAACATTTACGACAACACACTCAATGCCATTAAAGATAAAGAAGTCGTTGAAGGTACGGTTATTTCGATTAATAAACGAGAAGTAGTTGTAAACGTTGGCTATAAATCAGACGGTATTGTTCCGATGAGTGAATTTCGTTACAATCCGGATCTGAAAATCGGCGACAAAGTTGAAGTATATATTGAAAGCCAGGAAGATAAAAAAGGACAGCTTATCCTTTCTCATAAACAAGCACGTGCAACCCGTTCTTGGGATCGTGTTAACGAAGCACTGGAAACACAGGAAATCGTTAAAGGTTTTGTAAAATGCCGCACAAAAGGTGGTATGATAGTCGATGTTTTTGGTATTGAAGCATTCTTACCCGGATCTCAAATTGACGTGAAACCAATCCGCGATTACGATGTGTTTGTTAATAAAACCATGGAATTCAAGGTGATTAAAATCAACCATGAATTTAAAAACGTGGTGGTATCACACAAAGCGCTTATTGAAGCTGAACTGGAAAATCAGAAAAAAGAAATTATCGGTAAATTACAGAAAGGTCAAATTCTGGAAGGAACTGTTAAGAACATTACTTCTTATGGTGTATTCATTGACCTTGGTGGCGTTGATGGATTAATACACATTACAGACCTTTCATGGGGACGTGTTTCTCATCCGGAAGAAATTGTTTCACTTGATCAGAAAATCAACGTAGTTATCCTTGATTTCGATGACGAAAAGAAACGTATTGCTTTGGGTCTGAAACAATTGTCAGCTCATCCTTGGGATGCTCTTGATCCTGAATTGAAAGTAGGTGATAAAGTGAAAGGTAAAGTTGTGGTGATGGCCGACTATGGTGCATTCGTTGAAATTGCTCCAGGTGTTGAAGGTTTGATTCACGTTTCTGAAATGAGCTGGTCACAACACCTGCGCTCTGCTCAGGACTTCCTGAAAGTAGGCGACGAAGTTGAAACTGTTATCCTGACATTAGATCGTGAAGAACGTAAAATGTCGCTGGGTATCAAACAATTGAAATCAGATCCTTGGGAAAATATCGAAGAAAAATATGCCATTGGCACCAAACATACAGCTAAAGTACGCAACTTCACCAACTTTGGTGTATTTGTTGAAATTGAAGAAGGTGTTGACGGATTGATTCACATTTCTGACCTATCATGGACAAAGAAAGTTAAACATCCTTCTGAATTTACTCAAATTGGAAATGAAATCGATGTTCAGGTATTAGAAATCGACAAAGCTAACCGTCGTTTAAGTCTTGGTCATAAACAAATCGAAGAAAATCCATGGGATGTACTGGAAACCATGTTTACAGTCGACAGCATCCATGAAGGTGTGATTGTTGAAATGATGGACAAAGGCGCTGTAATCTCGTTGCCTTATGGTGTAGAAGGTTTCGCAACTCCGAAACACCTTGTAAAAGAAGATGGTTCGCAAGCACAGGTGGATGAAAAATTATCCTTTAAGGTGATTGAATTCAATAAAGATGCAAAACGCATCATTCTTTCACACAGTCGCATCCACGAAGATGCCAAACGTGCAGAAAAAGCACCTGCTGAAACTTCCGCTGAAGCACCTAAGAAAGCTGCTTCCAGAAAACCAAAGAAAGAAGAGAGCGCTCCTGCTCAAAACATGGAAAAAACAACTTTAGGTGATATTCAATCATTGGCTGATCTGAAAGATCAGTTGGTAAATGCTGCTGCTGAAAAAATGGAAAAAGCTGAAAAAGCAAAAAAGTTAGCTAAAGCAAAAGCAGAAGAAGCTGAAAAAGTTGAAAAGGCTACTGAAGTTGTTTCCGAAGAAGCTCCAAAGAAATCGACAAAGAAAGCTAAAAAAGCTGAAACAGAAGAAGACGAAGAAATCACAGAAGCATAAAATAATTTTTTCCCATCAAAAACCGCCCTGCAAAAACAGAGGCGGTTTTTTTATACCTGGGTTTAATAATCATTTTTGTATGAAAGTTTTGTACATCAATTAAAAAATACGAATCAGGAGTTAAATCATTCAAAGTAGCCGACCAGCAGCGAGATAAATAAAGCAACAGACAACATAATTCAATTCCTGATTCGCATTAAAAATTAAACGTTTGAGACATGATCCCTCAATATATTAATCCTTTTGCGTAATCCAATTTTTTTTCCGAAATTTGCGTGCTTAAAATGTGAATTTTTAAGATCAAAAAAAGTGGACAAAACTAAGTACATTTTCGTCACCGGTGGTGTTACTTCTTCTTTAGGAAAAGGGATTATCGCTGCATCACTGGGTAAATTACTACAAGCAAGAGGCTTCAGGGTAACCAACCAAAAGTTAGACCCATATATCAATGTGGACCCCGGCACACTGAACCCTTATGAACACGGAGAATGTTTTGTAACGGTTGACGGTCACGAAGCCGACCTGGATTTGGGGCATTATGAACGCTTTCTGGGAGTAGAGACCCATAAAGCCAACAATGTGACTACCGGTAGAATTTACCAGAATGTGATCAACAAAGAAAGAAGGGGTGATTACCTGGGAAAAACCGTACAAGTTATTCCGCATATTACTGATGAAATCAAACGCAACATCAAATCACTCGGGAGTAAAGGAGAATTTGATTTTGTGATAACAGAAATCGGAGGTACGGTTGGAGACATTGAATCGCTGCCTTATATCGAAAGTGTACGTCAGTTACGCTGGGAACTCGGCAAAAACTGCCTGATTGTCCACCTGACATACGTTCCCTATCTCGCCGCGGCAAAAGAACTGAAAACAAAACCAACCCAGCATTCTGTAAAAGCGTTACAGGAGCAGGGAGTTCAACCTGATATCTTGGTATTGCGCACTGAACACAATATTTCGCCTGAAATGCGTAAAAAAGTGGCTTTATTTTGTAATGTAGAGCCCAGTGCCGTTATGCAGTCGATTGATGTGCCCTCAATATACAGAGTCCCTTTGAATATGCAGGCTGAAAAGCTGGATGAAGTAGCACTTACCAAAATGGGATATGATCTGGCAACTACCAAACCGGCACAAATGGAAAAATGGGCTGCTTTTGTAGAAAAGCTGGAAGGGGCAAAAGAAGAAGTAAGAATTGCGCTGGTAGGAAAATATGTTCAATTGCCTGATGCCTATAAATCAATTATTGAATCTCTAATTCAAGCGGCAACTTATAACGACAGAAAGCTAAAACTGGATTTAATTCTGTCCGACAAGGTAAATGATGAAAATGTAGAGAAAAAACTGTCAAAAGTAGATGGAATACTCATTGCTCCGGGATTTGGAACACGTGGGATGGAAGGTAAATTCAGTGCATTGAAATATGCCCGGGGAAACAACATTCCTTGTTTGGGTATTTGCATGGGCATGCAAACCATGTCCATTGAGTTTGCCCGAAATGTACTGGGATTGAAAGATGCCAACAGCACGGAGATTGACGCTAATACTACACACAACGTGGTTGACATCATGGATGAACAGAAAAACATCCTGGATCTCGGCGGCAGCATGCGACTTGGTGCTTACCAGTGTTCGATTAAACCCAACACCAAAGCAGCCAGCATTTACAGCCAATCAACCATCAGCGAAAGACACAGACATCGCTACGAGTTTAACAACGAATACAAAAATGCTTTTGAAAATGCAGGCATGATTTGCAGTGGTCACAATGAGGAATCAAATCTAGTGGAAATCATTGAACTGAAATCTCACAAATGGTATATTGGTGTACAATTCCATCCGGAATACAGGAGTACGGTTGTTAACCCGCACCCCTTGTTTATCAGCTTTATCAAAGCTTCAATTTCAAAATAAAATGTAAAATAAAATCAAATGGATAAGAATACAATTCTCGGATTTGTTTTAATTGCGGCCATCCTGATTGGTTTCTCTGTTCTGAACCGACCCAGTGAAGAAGAGATTGCCCGTCAGAAGGCTTATAACGACTCAATAACCCGGGTTCAACTGGCACAGCAGGAAGTTGAGAAACAGGCTCAGATTCAGCAAAGTATCACAACAGAAAATATTGCCGAAAGCAACGATTCAGCTTCAGTTGAAAAACTCCTGAATGCACACGGTGATTTTAAATCTTCTGTTTTCGGAGAAGAAGAACACTTTATTCTTGAAAATGAATTAGTTAAAATAACCTTGAGCAACAAGGGTGGTAAAGTAATTGCAGCAGAGTTGAAAAACTATCTTTCTCAAGACTCACTCCCGGTGAAACTTTTCAATCAGGAGGAAGCTGATTTCAGCTTTACCATGGCATTGCGGAATAATCACATTGTCAACACTTCTGCCTTGTATTTTAAACCGGTATCAGGCATTACCAAAGACGAAGCCGGTAATCAAAAAATAACATTCAGACTTCAGTCGGATGCGGATGCCTTTTTTGATTTCACCTACACCTTACCAGCCAACGACTATATGCTGGATTTTGTCGTGAGTTCGAAAGATATCAATACCATTATGCCCTTGGGAAGCAATTATATGATTGTTAACTGGGAGGCAAAAATTCGTCAGCAGGAAAAAGGCCGTCAGTTTGAGGAACGTTATTCCACACTTAATTACAAGTATGTTTCTGATGACATGGAAAAACTGAGTGAATCGAAAGATGACTCCAAAAAAATTGCTAATAAATTAAAATGGATTGCATTCAAGGATCAGTATTTCAGTTCCATATTGATTGCCGGAAAAGATTTTAGCAATGCCAATTTATCAAGCAAGGTTGAATCAAAAGAAAATGGCTACATGAAGTCTTATGCTGCTGAAATGACAGTTGATTTTAACCCGAATGGGAAAGAAGACCTGGCATTCCAATTTTACTTCGGTCCCAACAAATACAAAACCCTGGCGGCATACGACAAAGGTATTCCGGCAGATCAAAAACTTAAATTACGTAGTCTCATTCCACTGGGATGGGGTATCTTCGGATGGGTAAACCGTTTTGCCATCATCCCAATGTTCAACCTGTTCAGTTCTTTTATCGGTAACTTTGGTATCATCATTTTGCTGATGACCATTGTGATCAAAGTCGTATTGTTCCCACTTACTTACAAATCTTATGTTTCGAGTGCCAAGATGCGGGTATTGAAACCTGAAATTGATGAAATCAATGCGCGTATTCCAGCGGACAAAGCAGCAGAACGCCAAAAGGCTACCATGGAATTGTATCAGAAAGTAGGTGTCAGTCCATTTAGCGGCTGTCTTCCTACCCTGCTCCAGATGCCTATTTTGTTCGCCATGTTTATGTTTTTCCCGTCTTCCATTGAGTTAAGAGGAGAAAGTTTCCTGTGGGCAAAGGATTTATCATCTTACGATGCTATAGTTAGCTGGGACACTTACATTCCGCTCATTACACCCTACTTCGGGAACCACATCAGTTTATTCACCCTGTTGATGACCATTACTACGTTGTTATCGACGAAACTGAATATGGCCAATACCGCTACTCCGGATCAACCAGGTGCAGGCATGATGAAATGGATGATGTATTTGATGCCGATTATGTTTATGTTCATGTTCAATAGCTATGCTTCCGGATTGAGTTATTACTATTTCATTTCAACACTTATTTCAGTAGGACAAACTTACGTGATCAGGGCTACTGTTGATGAAAAGAAATTACTCGCACAACTCCATGCCAAAAGAGCTGCCAACGCTAAAAAACAACCGGTTAAAAAGAAAAGCAGCTTCATGGAGAGACTGGAGAAAATGCAAAAAGAACAGGAGAAGATGATGCGGGAAAGGAATAAGAAAAAATAATTTTTAGTGAATAGTGGTTAGTGGTTAATTATCCACTAACCACAACCATTATCCACTATATCATCATGTTTACAAAAACGATCTCAACTATATTCGCTTTTTCCCTGTTGTTTGTTGGTTGTCAGCAAAAAAACAGATTTCATCTCGATAGCTTTAAACAATCGGTTGAGGTGAAGATAAACCGGTTTGATCTGGATTTTATTGCACTTGATACTACTGATGTTGCATCCGGCTTAATCATACTTGAAAATAAATTCCCTGCCTTTACATCTTTCTTCCTCTCTGATGTATTATTGATGCAAATGACGGATACAGTTGAGAATGCAAATCAGATTAAAGCATTTTTACAAGATACAACCTTTATTGGTGTTCATCAGCAGGTAAAATCAATCTTTAATGATGTAAAAGAAATTGAAAAACAGTTTTCTATTGCTTTTTCTTACCTCAGAAACTACTTCCCTGAAATAAAACTTCCTGAAATCTATTTTTTCGTTTCAGGATTTAATCAGCAGTTTTTGTTGAATGATTCAATTCTCGGTATCGGTAGCGATCTATACTTAGGATCAGACTTCCCTTTGTATAAAGACATTACCTATGAATACCTGCTTCCGGGTATGCGAAAGGAAATGATAGTTTCTGAGGGACTCAGCATCCTGCTGCACAAAAAATTTCCTTTTATAGGAGATGTAAATCTGCTGAATACGATGATTTACGAAGGAAAAATTTGTTATTTGATGGAAGTACTGATGCCGGATGCAAAGACTGATTTCATCTTGGGTTATACGGAAGCAGAAATACGTTGGTGCAAACAACACGAGAAAGCTATATGGACCAGCATGTTGGAGCAGAAACACCTATATTCGACCGATTATATGCTGATTAATCAATATATCAACCCGGCCCCGTTCACCTCGCCGGTTTCAAACGAATCACCCGGTCGACTGGGAACATGGGTAGGATATCAAATTGTAGCAGGCTATATGCAAAACAATAAGCAAATTGGTTTAGCCGAACTGATACAAAATGAAAACTATCAATCTATAATCGAACAATCATTGTATCGTCCCTGACAACACATCAGCAAGGTGAATGCCTTTAATGGGTAATTTGTGTTTGGCAATGTACCCGTTTACGTTCATAAGGCAAGAAGCTTCTGTGCTTACGATAAAAGAAGCACCTGTTTGCAGTGCGTATTGCACTTTTTTCTCAGCCATGGCAGATGAGATAGCCGCATTTTTAACCGCGAAAGTTCCACCGAAACCACAGCAGGTGTCACGCTCAACCATTTCAATTAACTCCAGCCCCTTTACCATGCGCAATAATTTCCGTGGTTCCTCCTCTATACCATATTCGCGTAAAGCTGAACAGGCATCGTGGAAAGTCACCTTATGATTAAAAGCAACATCCAGTTTTTCAATTTTCAATATATTCACAAGAAAGTCAGATAACTCGTATATTTTATTTTTTATGTTTTGATGTTTGAGCAATAATTCAGGTTTATCTTTCAATATTTTCGGATAATGATGCATCACAAAACCAGTACAAGATGCAGATGGAGATACAATGGGGACTTCATCACTAAAATCATGGAGAAATTTTCCGGCTAACTTCGCAGCCTCCTCCCAGTAACCACTATTGTACACCGGCTGACCACAACAAGTTTGCTCCGGATTATAATGCACTGTACATCCGACCTTCTCTAACACCTTTACAACATTAAAAGCCGTTTGAGGGTAAAGCTGATCAATAAAACAAGGTATAAACAATTGAACATCCATCGTAAATAAATTTATTACTTAATACCAAAAATCAATATAAACCGGAAGATGATCGGAAAAGCCACCCGTGTACTTCATACCCAAATAGGTTCGAAAAGGCTTTTTGCCCAGATACTTCAAATCATCAACAAGCAAAAAATCAACGTTGAAAATATGCACATCAGTCGGTTTCGTGTAAAAATGTTGTTGTTGATCCAACAACTGTCCCGATACAATAATTTGGTCTAGGGCTCCCCATTCCGCTTCATGTTTGTGCGTCCCTTTACCTTCCTTGTGAAGCGGAAACATCAAGTTATATAAACATTCCGGAAGAAAAGGAACTTCCGGCTTTCGGGCTTGTAAAACCTCCTGTAGACTTGCATTATCAGGGTAATCATTGAAATCACCCATTACCAGGACATTTGCCTTTATATTGTTCTCTTGTATGATATTAATGCGCTTACGCAAGATCATTGCTGCATCTTTTCTACGGTCAGCCGATTCAAGCTCTCCTCCTAATCGGGATGGGAAATGACAAACAAACACATGCAACGTGTCACCTGTCGGAACCTTTCCACAAACATATAAAATGTCGCGGGTTGTACTGTTAGGGGCATCAACAAAAGTAATGCTGATGGCTTCATCATGCAAAACCTTAAATAGTTCAGGCAGATATAACAAAGCTACATCAACACCCCTCGCATCAGGTGAATCGTAATGCACAAAACGGTAATGCAAGTTTTTTAGCGGTCCTCTGACCAGTTCAAATAATCCACGCCGACTTTCCACCTCGCATAAACCAACCAGGGCTGGAGGCTCCCACGCTCCGACAGATGCAACTACCCGTGCAATATTGTGTTGTTTACGTACATAACGATTATAATTCCAACCACGAATACCTCCGGGCAGGTATTCCTCATCTTTCGTGAGACTGTCATCCACACAATCAAAATAATTTTCAACATTGTAACACATCATCCTGAAAACACTTTTTTCAGATTTGCCCCACACCCAAACACCTGATTCAATCAGCGACAGCAAAAAAAACATCCAGATTTTCATTATAACAACTTTTAGCTTAGGTTTGCAAAGATAAAAAATACCCGGCAAAAGCATGCCCGATATTACAATCAAAAAAACAAAAAGATAACGCTTTTTATTTTTTTGATTGATTTTTTACCTATTGAGTAGCTGTGGGATACCATTCATAAGCTCCTGCATCCGGTCGACCGTCGGCTAAACGACTTCTCCCTTTCAAATCAAGCGGATATTGAATGGCAATTTGTGGATCTGCCAGTCCTCGTGCAGGAGAAATTGAATCTGGTGTAAAATCAAAGTAACCTTCTTTTTCGTAATCGTATATATCTCTTACAAAAACAGTATCATTTTTTTCATACCAACGGATTTCCTTATAAACTAATAATTCGGACGGATCCGTTTTTCTGATGTAAGAATACTGAAAATCACCTTTATAAAGATCCTTGAATTTGGTTGCAAGTGCCAATTCATTGGTTGAAGATCCAGTGATGATACAATTCTTAAAAACGGTTTCCATTGCGAGTGCTTTGTTTAAATCCATGAGCATCACCGCCGGGGTGTTATCTCTGTTGGTAGGGCGACCTGATCCCTGGTTAAAGAAGTTTGCAATTGTACAATGATAAAACGCATGTTTACCCCCGTTCAGATAAACGGTATAACTTCCGGAATTGGATATCTCAGAATTGGTAACCAGTAAATCCCCGTTCACTACAGCGATATTGTAGAGTAGAAAATTATGGATGATGCAGTTGTGAATTTCCAGCGAAGGTTTGTAATTTCTATCTTCATTGTAAAAATACAAACCGACATATCCACTGTTCATGTGCACATGGTTTAACACATGTTTCCCCGTTTTCGACATCAGGTAAACACCACCCCACTGGCCAGCCACATAATTATATGGAATTGGTTCATTAAATTTAACATCATCTAACCTGTCGCCACGCATAATAACAGGTTGTTCAAATGTTCCTTCGGCATTAAGATTGCCATATACAAGCAGATTCGCATTATGATGAAAATAGAACACAGTGCCCGCAGATAAAGTCAGTGTAACATCCGGATCAACCCGTAAAGTATCATAAATCAGGTAAGGTTTTTCTCCTTGTAAGATTGTATTGCTTGTGAAGGTATGATTTCTGAGCACCTCCACATCCTGACCGTAAGCCTCAAGCAATATCCGTTGATTCTTATTCTCTACATTGAAAACAATGGAATCCTGTACCAAAACAGGTGTATTCACATCATTCGGATTGATTTTAACCTCGATAAAAATATAGAGTGAATCTTTGGCTTTGATCGTAATATCACGGAAAAGATGATTGGCACTTTTAGAACCGTCAACATTGATTCTAAAAGCAGAAGCAGCCCCACCTGCTAACTTTAATTCACTTATATTAAGAGCCTTATTTTGTTTGTTATACACGAGAATTTTAGCCGTTGCACTGCCGACATTGGTAAAAACCGTATCGAAAGTCAGCGTATCTTTAGAAAATTGCAATGCGCTTTCCCCACTTTCAACATGAAAATCATTTTCACAAGCAACAAATGAAATTAAGAAGAGCGGGATCAGCAAGAAAAAGAGGTATGTTTTTATTTGATTCTTCATGCCGTAAAATTACTCAATATTCAATGAAAACACAAGTACACGAGACAACAACCTTGAAATGGCATTGGTATATTTGAGGTTGGCAGCAGTTTCTTCTGTAAGCTCCTTGGGAGTCAGCACATTCATCCTGCCAAAATTGAATTTCAATTCAGGAGATAACTTGAAAAAACGAAAATACAAATCACACCCGATTCCCGCGCTGAAATAGTAATCAGTCAGGTTCAGGGTTACATCCGTTTGTTCGTCACGTCCCAAATCGAAATAAGTCCCTGTGCCAATTTGCACATAAGGTTTGAAATTCCCGTATCTTTCGGCGCTATACCTCAAATAAACCGGAAAATCAATTGGCAGGGAGAACATATTAACTACTTGATCATCTTCGAGCACTCCGGTTGCCACATCATAAGTTTTAAAATACAAATTGCGCTCACCGAGCAATAAAGTCGGCGTAAAACGTAGATTGAAATAGCGATGAAGTCTGAAATCGGTAATCAAACCCACCGTAAATCCGGGAATGATGTTGGCCACATCAGCATAATAAATTTTCCCATCTTGTACCAGTTCAGTATGTTCTACATCTAGATCCATATAGTTGGTACCGAGAGAGAACCCGAGGCGGAATGTTTTGTAATCGAGATCTGTCAGGTTACCCTGAGCAGATAAACCCTGCAAAATCAACAGAAAAAAAAACAAGGGAAAAAACTTCTTCACCATATCTTCAAGTAAATATCCAATAAAACGGCAATACAAATTGATTATTGCTAAAATCGGCACAAAAATAACGATATATTTTGTATCCTATTAAAATTTTTCTACTTTTGCAGTGCTAATTAGTACTAACAAAAAATTTCTAAAAAATGGCTTACGTAATTTCAGAAGATTGTATTGCATGTGGATCTTGCATTAGTGAATGTCCGGTTGATGCGATTTCAGAAGGTGACATCTATGTTATTGATCCTGAAGTTTGCACCGATTGTGGAACTTGTGCCGATGTTTGTCCGTCAGAAGCAATCAGTCCAGCATAATTGACGCTGTCTAAAGAAATCGAACAGGAGGAAAATCTATGATTTTTCTCCTGTTTTATTTTTGAATAATTCGTTTCAAGTCATGAGAGTTGTACATTGTTTGACCTAATCGAATCGCCCCATCAAACATGTGTCACAAACAACGGAATATCTGAATGATAAATCATTTTATACGCCAGTCCGGGATTGAAGATGCGGGCAAACAATTTCTTGCGTCTGGTGTTGAAAGCCAGCACATCAACCTGCATTTGTTCGACAAATTCGTTGATTTTTTCAGGAGAATCGGTCGATTCCACAATCGCATAATTTGTTTTAAGCTTTGGATAGTGATTTGAGAAGTAGGCTTTTATACCAGAAAGCATGATTTCTTCCCAGGCGTGTTTCTTATCAGCAGCATGAATAAAGCAGATTTCCAGTTCGGGGTTGTCGAAGGTTGAAATCACCTTATCGACAGCAATCAAATCTTTCTGATCAAAATTGGTTATGAATGCTATCTTTTTTAAATCAGAGAATTTCTCTTGTTTGATCAGGATAGGAATGGCAAAAACAGGTGTTTCGCAAGATTCCATCACCTCGGCAGTAACACTTCCCAGCAGTTCGTTGGAAATTTTCTTTCCACGTGACCCCATTACCACCAAGTCCGGATTATGTTTCTTACAAAAATCAAGAATCTGATCCTCAGGAACTCCTTCTTTCAGTTCAAACCTATATTTCAAATTGGGAAGTTCACCGTTGGCAATACGCTTCTTGATAAGATTACCCATATTTTCAACATCCGCATTAGCCGAACTGATGATGCGGCGTAACAATTCGCTATCGCTGATACTGTAAGTACTCACATCATTATTCATGGAGATGGTAAACGCAGGCGTAAAATACACGTAAAGAAAAACAATTTCAGCACCGATATTTTCAGCCATTTTAAACCCGAAATCGATGGTTTTGGGCACCTGGTCGGCAAAGTCAACCGGAATTAATACTGTTTTGGATTCACGTACTGGTTTTTCATCTTCCCAGGCTTTTTCCATTTCTTCCACGATTTTCAGGGCACGGGGCAAATCGCTTTCCTTAATCCTGACCCGAACACCGACAGCCATCTCCGGGTTTTCCAGATTCAAATTGTGAATGACCGTTTCAATACCTTCTTCCTCTAATACAGTCTTTATCATTTGCGCCCTTTGGTAGGTACGAATTGCCAGGGTTACCAATTTATCTTCCATAATACAGCATTTTTAAGGAGATTAGTAAATGTTTTTACGCTACAAATATAACATATATTGTTTGGAATAGGTTCGAAGTCACGAAAAATATCTATTTTTGCAACATCACAATTTTGAATCAAAAATCAACATCTATCATGGTGTGTTCGATCGTAACATTATTATCTATCAGTTTTAATCCGTTTACTTTTAACGAATTAATAGCGCTGGTCATCAGTATAATATTATTATTTATCTCCGGATTAATCTCAGCATCTGAAGTGGCTTTCTTTTCCTTTAGCCCGCAAACTCTCGACGAACTGGAACAAAGCGACAAAAAGTCAGATAAAAATATCGTGAATTTGTTGCAACATCCGCAAAAACTGTTAGCTGCGATTCTGATTGGAAATAATTTTGTAAATGTAGCTATTATTCTGATACTGACATTGGTAACTAACAGTCTGATGAATTTTGAGGAGGCACCCTTGCTGGGTTTTATTTTCCAAACGGTCATCATCACTTTCATATTATTATTGCTGGGTGAAATCATTCCAAAGGTTTTCGCATCACAGGAAGGGAAAAAGGTAGCAGTATTCACCACCCCATTTTTGATCGTCCTTTTGAAAATTTTTAAACCGGTTGTACAGGTGCTTGTCAAATCAACTTCTGCCATGAACCTACGGTTGGCAAAACACAATAAGTCCAACATCTCTATTGACGAGTTATCGCATGCACTCGAATTGACTTCCGGAAATGATGATGAAGACACAGAAATTCTCGAAGGCATCATCAAATTCGGGAATATTCAGGTGGTGGATATCATGACTTCACGAGTAGATATTGTAGATATCGATATCAAGACATCATATAAAAAACTGCTTGAAATGATTATCAGTTCAGGTTATTCCCGCATACCGGTTTACTCGGGTTCACATGATAACATCAAAGGAATTTTATATAGCAAAGACTTATTACCGCATCTAGATAAGCCTGACTCATTCCGTTGGCAAACCTTAATTCGTCAAGCCTATTATGTTCCAGAAACCAAGATGATAGATGACCTGCTAAATGAGTTTCAGCAAAACAAAGTCCACCTGGCTGTTGTGGTTGACGAATACGGTGGCACCTCCGGATTGGTAACGCTCGAAGACATCATTGAAGAAATTGTGGGTGACATCAGCGACGAATATGATGTTGAAGAAGCTTTATATACCAAAATTGACAATCATACCTTTATTTTTGAAGCTAAAATTCAGTTGAATGATTTTTTCAAAATTGAAGAAATTAACGAAGAAGATTTCACAAAGGTGACGGAAGAAGTTGAGACATTAGCCGGATTGATACTCGAATTAAAAGGAGAAATTCCAGCTAAAAATGAGCGCATTGATTATCAGAAATACGTTTTCGAAATACTGTCTGTTGATAACCGAAGAATTAAGAAAGTAAAACTTCATATAAAAAAAGAAGAGGATGATGAGGAAGAGGATGCATAGTTTACCGAAGGCTATTTTACTTTTTTGTCTGTTGACTTTCATTTTTGCTGGGTGTAAAAAGAACTATTATCCAAAACCTTATGGTTATTTCAGGGTAGATTTACCGGATCACGCATATAATAAAATTGATACAGTTTTGCCCTATTTTTTTGAGATTTCTGACATAGCTGATATTCATATCAAAAAAGAAAAACAAGAGAAATACTGGATTGACATTCTATATCCGACACTGAATGCAGCGATACATTGCAGTTACAAGGAAGTGAATAATAATCTTTATGAGTTATCGGAGGATACTCATCGTTCGGTTTATAAACACCTGGTTCGCGCCGATGACATTACCGAAGAGATTTTCAGCAATCCTGAGAGAAAGGTATATGGGATCTATTATGAACTGGAAGGCAACACGGCATCAGTTGCACAATTTGTACTAACTGATAGCATCCGGCACTTTTTCAGAGGAGCTGTTTACTTTAACCATGTACCCAATAAGGACTCCATTGCTCCTATGTCGGATTATATCAAAAAAGATGTAATCAGGTTAATGGAAAGTTTCAGTTGGAAATGAAAACAGAAGAACTGACATATAAAGGAAGTACGATATTGGTTGGCGTCATGGAAGATGAGGTAGAAATATTGACACGTCAACTTGAGAATTTTGAAGCATATCGAGAGGAATATTCACTAATAAGAAGTGAAAAAAGAAAGATTGAATTCCTTTCGGCGAGAATATTACTGAATCAGGCAGCCGGTTGTTCTGTGCAAGTAATTTATGATGCAAATCGTAAACCCTATTTGGTAAACAAGAGCTTACACATTAGCATAACACACAGTAAAAATTATGCTGCGGTGATGATTCACCCAGAATTTCCGGTGGGAATTGATTTAGAAAACAGAACAGAAAGGGTTAAAGAGGTATCCAAACGGTTTTTAAACGAATCAGAACAAAAATTATTCAGCAAAGAAACAAATACAGCAAAACTCGAAATCGCCTGGTCGGCAAAAGAAACTTTATTTAAAATTATTGGCCATGATGTACAAGATTTTGCAGCAACGCTTGAAATTTTACCATTTATATTAAACGAATCAGGCACCTTACATGTTTTACATACAAATGGTTCCCGAATTTACGAATTACAATATCAACAGAATGAATATTTTACCTTAGTTTACAGTGTAGATAAAAAAATCAGATTATGAGACATAACAATATTTACAGGAAAATCCTGTTAAACAGAGAAATGGGCAAAAAAATGTTTGCCGTATTGATTGACCCTGAGAAAAGTAACGGTCGTCAATTTGCATCGATCATAGCAACATTGAAAATTGCACCTCCCGATTTTGTATTCATTGGTGGAAGTCATGCTGTGAAGTCATTAGACAACATGATTGAAATTTTAAAAGAAGAAGTTGAAACAACTGTCATTTTATTTCCCGGTGATGCTTCTCAGTTTTCTGAAAAAGCAGATGCATTATTATTTTTATCTTTGTTATCAGGCAGAAATCCAGAATATTTAATCGGTCAGCATATCAAATCAGCCGTAGCAATCCGAGAGTCAACAATAGAAGTTATACCTACTGCTTATTTGTTAATTGACGGAGGAAAAGTTAGTTCTGTAGAATTTGTCAGCAACACCAGGGCGATTCCCCGTGATAAAAAAGAAATTGCACGTTCGACAGCTATTGCCGGTGAATTAATGGGCATGCACATCACTTACCTGGAGGCTGGAAGTGGGGCATCTCAAACCGTACCGGAAGAGATGATCACTTACATTCGTGAGTCTGTTGATACACCTGTAATTGTAGGAGGAGGAATTACTTCTACTAATGCGATGGGAGCAATTTACGATGCCGGCGCTGACATCATTGTTGTAGGCAATGCTTTTGAGTCAGATTTACATAAAATGATTGATTTTGTTAGATGGGTTGAAGATTACAACAACAGGAACAACCTATCGGGAATAGAAGGTAAATCCATACATCCCGATATCATTAGCTAAAAAGGTATGAGAAACTCTAAAAGTAAGATTTTAATCCTCTTATCTGAGTTTATTACGTAGAAAGTGAGGTCCTGCTGATTTTACAAAATAAACATAGGAGAATAACACCATCATCGTACCAACCAAAAAGGCTAAGGGTAAACCACCTTGAGAGTCAGCAAATCTACCTCCGAGTATTAATCCGGAACCAACACCCAAGTCCCAACTGGTCATATAGGTTGAACTAGCGGTTGCCCGTCGGTTGTTTGGAGCCAAATTGACGAATAAGGTGTTATAAGCAGGAAAGAGAAGTCCATAACCCAAGCCAAGTATTACCGGTATAACGAAAAACAATATATTGACCAGTTGATGGTTATATACATTAATCCGTTGCAGTGAAGCCAACAAAAACAAGCCGGTAAAACTGACCAACAAGCCATATTCAATGGCTTTGTTCAATCTTCCCCGATCGACCATTTTTCCGGAGAACAAGCGGGAAGTAATCAATCCGACAGCCAACAGGGAGAAAAACAAACCCAGACTGGCATCTATTCCCAGCTCTTTACCATAAATAGCCAGATAAGTTGTGAACATTCCGTAAGGAATACCCGTTAGCAGTAACGTTACACCGGCTTTAAATCCCTTGAAAAGAAAGAAACGATCGAATCCCCGGATACGTTCTTTGTTGGGCTCGAAAGGCTTATTGACTTTTATCAACATCGCGAAAATGAATCCGACTAAACCGGTAACGATAGAAAGATAAAATATATACTGATAATCAACTCCCCTTTCATGCATTAGCAGACTGGTCATGGGTCCAACCACCATCGCCATGTTGTTGGCCACACCGAAATAACCGAGCCCTTCTCCCCTTCTTGATGCAGGAAGGATATCTACTACTAAGCTATTCCCTGCAGTTGTAACAAATCCGAAAGAGGCACCATGCAACACCCTGATCAGCAAAAACAGATTGACAGTCGTAACCAGCGGATATCCGATAAATGTGAGGACAAACAACAGGAAAGCAACCAGATATTGCGGTTTTCGTCGAAACAAGTCCAGCAAAAACCCGGAAAAAGGCCTGATTAGCAAAGCAGCCAGGGTATAAGAGGACAACACCACTCCAACCAATGATTTTGAAGCATCAAAAGTATCGATCAGATACAGCGGAAATATCGGTATCAACAAATAAAAAGCAAAAAATAAAAGAAAGTTTCCCGCGCATGCACTCAGGAAACTTGCAGTCCACAACCTTTCCATCTTCTATCAGGCAATAAATTCTTTTAATTTCCGTAAAATATCTTCCTGTAACAAACCGTTCGTCGAAACAATATCATTACCAAAGACATAATTGTCCGTTCCCTTGAAATCAGAAACTTTTCCTCCAGCTTCTTTAATAAGTAAAGCACCTGCAGCCATATCCCAGGGTTTCAGTCCATATTCCCAAAAAGCATCAAAACGGCCACAGGCCACATAAGCCAGATCAGTAGCAGCAGAGCCAATACGACGTACCCCGCGCGAATTCCGTAACATCCATTTCAGAAAAGTCATATAGTCATCCAACATATCAAAATTGGTATATGGAAAACCGGTAGCCAGCAAAGAAAGATGCAAATCGTTTTTATCCGAAACCCGAATTTTTTCTCCATTCAGATAAGCTCCGCCATTTTTCCAGGCATAAAAACACTCCTGCTGACCGATTTCAAACACCACACCCACCACCAGTTCGTTATGTTCCATCAGCGCGATACTCACCGCATAAGTCGGAATGCCCTGTATGAAATTGGTCGTACCATCCAACGGATCAATGATCCAGTTATACTTTTCACCACGACTGTTGTTGGTACCTTCTTCCGCGATAAATCCCGCTTCGGGCAGCACCTCGCTCAGTTCGGCAATAATCATTTTCTCCGCTTCCCGGTCGACATAGCTCACCAGGTCGTGCAAGCCTTTGTGCTCCACCATCGACTGGCTGAAACCTTTACGTTGTTCAGCAATGAATGCTCCTGCTTTTTTAGCAATTTCGCAGGTTTTGAAGCAAATATTTTTGTTCATATTTTATCTAATCTAATCTAAAAGTCTAATGTCACCAGTCTACGGTCGTTTCGCTACCTACGGCAGCTCCCGGTGTTGGTGGTTCACTTACACCAGCCAGTAAACTGGCTGGTGTAAGCTTGGCTTCCTCTGGAAGCAAAACCAAACAACCCGGCTTTCCGCAATTCACTATTAGGGCGCAAGCATTGCGCCCCTACGCTATTCGCTATTTCATTCCCGCAATCGCTTCTTTCAGTGAAGCAATTTTACTTTCAGCATCTGCCTGCTTTTTACGTTCCGCTTCAACTACTTCCGGTTTGGCATTAGCAACGAATTTTTCATTGCCTAATTTCTTCATAACCGAAACCAAAAAACCTTTAAGATAGTTAATTTCAGCTTCCATTTTCTGAATTTCCTCTTCCGCATTGATTAAATTACCCATGGGTACGGCATACTCGGTCGTTCCCACTAAGAAAGAAATTGAGCCGGAAGATTTTTCTTCAACCACTTCAATTGCAGTCAGGTTACACAATTTCACGATAACAGCATCGAACTCAAAATCATGTTCTCCGGTAATTTGCAAACTAAGTCGTTCTTTATTCGGGACATTCTTTTGCAAACGAATCGTACGAACACCGGCAATGATTTCCTTTACCCTTTCAAACTGCATGATAAGCAGTTCATTTGCCGGCTGCAGTTCCGGCTGCAGGGTTACCATGATACTCTCACCCTCTTTTCTATCCTGCAAGGCTTGCCAGAGTTCTTCCGTGATAAAAGGCATGAAGGGATGCAGGATTTTCAGTAACACATCGAAGAATCGGAGGGTTGCATCATAGGTTGCCTTGTCAACCGGCTGTTGATAAGCTGGCTTGATCATTTCCAGATACCAGGAAGAGAAATCGTCCCAAAACAACTTGTACACCGCCATCAGGGCCTCCGACAAGCGGTATTTAGCAAACAAATCATCAATCTCAGCTATCGTTCTCGACAGTTGTGAGTCGAACCAGTTGATGGCAACCGCTGCAGATTCAGGCTGTGGCATCTCTTTCACTTCCCATCCTTTTACCAGACGGAAAGCATTCCATATTTTATTATTGAAATTCCGTCCCTGTTCGCACAAAGAATCATCGTAAGGCAGGTCATTCCCGGCAGGAGAGGTAAATAACATCCCCAATCGAACCGCATCTGCCCCATAATGAGCAATCAGGTTAAGCGGATCCGGAGAATTCCCAAGCGACTTCGACATTTTTCTGCCCAGTTTATCCCGCACAATACCGGTCAGGTATACATTTTTAAAGGGGAGTTTACCTTCATATTCATAACCGGCAATGATCATACGCGCCACCCAGAAAAACAAAATTTCCGGAGCAGTCACCAAATCATCGGTCGGGTAATAATAACGGATATCCTCATTATCCGGCTTATTAATTCCATCGAACACCGAAATCGGCCACAACCACGAAGAAAACCAGGTATCTAAACAATCCTCATCCTGACGCAAGTCATCGGCGCAAATCATATAATTGACAATTTGCTTTGCTTTTTCTAAGGCATCTTCACGTGTTGCAGCTACCACGAAACCACCCTGCGGAAGGAACCAGGCAGGGATGCGGTGTCCCCACCAAAGCTGACGGGAAATACACCAGTCCTTGACGTTTTCCATCCAGTGACGATAGGTATTTTTAAACTTGGCAGGATGTAACTTAATATCATCGTTCATGACTGCCTGCAAAGCCGGTTGGGCCAGTTTTTCCATTTTCAGGAACCATTGCATCGATAGTTTGGGTTCGATAACAACATCCGTTCTCTCCGAAAAACCCACTTTATTGGTGTATGGTTCAATCTTTTCAAGTAAACCGGCAGCTTCCAGGTCTTTTTCAATCTTAGTGCGTACCTCAAAACGATCCATGTTTGCATACATTTCCCCATGTTCGTTCAGGGTACCATCCACGTTGAAAATATCAATCGAAGGCAGGTTGTATTTTTCACCCAGCACATAGTCATTCACATCATGCGCCGGTGTCACTTTCAGACAACCTGTACCAAATTCAATATCCACATATTCATCTTCAATCACGGGTATCGAACGGTTAATCAGCGGAACTAGCACTTTCTTTCCTTTCAGATGTGCATTTTTGGGGTCATTGGGATTAATACACATTGCGGTATCGCCCATGATAGTCTCCGGACGGGTTGTTGCTACGACTGCATAACCGTCTTCCCCTTCAATTTTATAACGCAGATAATATAATTTACCAGTTACTTCTTTGTAGATAACTTCTTCGTCTGATAAGGCAGTTAAAGCTTTCGGATCCCAGTTTACCATTCTTACCCCACGGTAAATCAAGCCCTTATTATACAAGTCGATAAACACTTTAATCACGCTCTCCGATCGCGGTTCATCCATGGTAAAAGCCGTCCGGTCCCAATCACACGAAGCTCCCAGTTTTTTCAATTGTTCCAGGATAATTCCCCCGTGTTTATGCGTCCAATCCCACGCATGCTCCAGGAACTGTTCCCGGGTAAGATCCGTTTTTTTGATTCCTTCGGCAGCAAGTTTTCCCACAACCTTTGCTTCCGTTGCAATGGAAGCATGGTCGGTACCCGGCACCCAGCAGGCGTTCTTACCCTTCATGCGGGCGCGGCGCACCAATACATCCTGTATGGTATTATTCAGCATGTGTCCCATGTGCAGTACACCTGTGACGTTTGGCGGCGGTATGACAATCGTATAAGGTTCCCGATTATCAGGTGTTGATTTAAAAAAACCTTTTTCCAACCAGTACTGATACCACTTCGACTCTATGTCTGCAGGATTGTATTTGCTTGCTAATTCCATTTGTGTTTGTATTGTTAATATATTTCAAACCTGTCAGGTTTCAAAAACCTGACAGGTTTAATGAACGATATATATTTTGGAGTGCAAAGATAAATAAAATAGCGGAGAAGTAAAAGGAAATAGAAACACAAAAAAAGGCCATCCTTGCGAATGACCTTTTTAAGAAACCAATTAAAAACCAGTACCTACTTTACAATCACCTTATGTGATTTATCGTTAATGCGTAATACATACACACCCGGACGAACAGTTTCTGAGAATTCATTATTAACCTGAACTGATTTGAGTTGCTGGCCGGTGATGGAAAAGAGTTCAACAACAGCCATTCCTTCAAAATCAGCACGTACTAAACCGTATTCTGTATATATCCGCACACCAATATTTCTATTTACCTGTGTGTTTGTACTCGCATCATAAATAAAAGTAGCAACATAATTAGCCATATTGTTACTATCCCATAACGTAGTAGTACCTTCTGTGGCATTAAACCAAACATGCAGAGAATATGTATTCCCATTGACTAAAGTAGTTCCGGTTAATACATTAGTGCCTGTTGCGCTCTTCCATTGAGATTTATCACCGTCATTTGCCAACCAGGGTATTCCCACCTCATTTACTCCCAACTTGACTCCCTGATCCTCAATTTCATAAAAAAGTTTCACGGTTACGCCATCCAACACTGGAGTTGTTTTTATTTCACCACCTAAAAATAAAACAGAAGATACCGTACCTAAATTCTTCTCATGAAAGTTTTCTGCTTGATAAGTTGCATTTGCATTGTACCAGGTTGCATTATCAGGATTTTCTCCAACAAATATATAGGAATCAGATAGGCCTGTTATAGATGGAATTACAGGAGCATTGGCTGTTGCACTGGCAGCAAAAGTTGCAAAATCCAGTTTAATGGTATAATTCCCTGTGCCCCCAACTGTTTGATCAGCAGGTGTAATGTCGTTCCATACAATTCCACCATTCTTATCCTTCACAACAATTTTATAAGTTCCTGCAACAACATCAGCTGTATAAGTAGCATCAGCAGTGGAATTGGTCATCAGTTTCATATTGGCAGCATCCCAACCACCAACTGTTGAACCAAGTACATATAACTCCTGAACATCAGAGAAAAATCTGATGGCTCCATCAATTTTCGCATAAAAGCTAACCGTTTTTTCTTCCGTTAAAACAATCACACGATTATCCCCATCAGAGGGGCCATTCCAGGTTCCGGTATAAAACACTTTAAATTCATACGTACCGGCAGGTAAGGTTTTTTCAAGTTTATAAATGCCAGTTGTTCCAATTTCAGTCATTAAAAAATCAGTATTATTATTTACCCAGGAATTGTCTGGGAAACTACCTGTTACGGTCAAATCTACAGCAAAAATTGATAAAGCTGAGATCAGTAGTAAAACAATAAAAGTAATTTTTTTCATACGCATAATTATTTAATTAAACAATGTAGAATTAAAAATTAAAAGGCCATTTGATATCAATGACCTTCTAATTAACCAATTAAAAACCATCACCTACTTTACAATCACCTTATGTGATTTATCGTTAATGCGTAATACATACACACCCGGACGAACAGTCTCTGAGAATTCGTTATTAACCTGAACTGATTTGAGTTGCTGGCCGGTGATGGAATAAAGTTCTACAACCGCCATTCCTTCGAATTCAGCACGTATCAAACCAGATTGCACATAAACACGATGACCAATATTTTCATTTTCGAGATTGTTTGTACCAACATCATATGTAAATGTAGCAACATAATTAGCACTATTGTTACTATCCCACAAAGTAGCAGTACCATCTGTAGCATTGAACCAAACGTTTAATTTATATGCATTCCCTTTAACCAGACTTGCTCCGGTAAACACATTTGTTCCTGCCGTAGATTTCCATTTAGATTTATCACCATCATTAACCGACCAGGGAATATTTACTTCATTTACTCCCAACTTTGTCGAAGTTGCAACATCTTCAAGTTCATAAAAAAACTTTACAGTTACACCATCTAAAATAGGTGTTGTTTTAATTTCACCACCAATATATACAGGAGTTGTAACTGAACCTAAATTCTTTCCATGAAAGCTTTCTGCCTGATATGTTGCATTGGCATTGTACCAAGTTGCACTCTCCGGATCTGATCCTACAAAAATATAAGAATCAGATAAACCCGTTAAAGATGGATCTACAGGAGCGTTGGCTGTTGCACTGGCAGCAAAAGTGGCAAAATCCAGTTTAATAGTAAAGTTTCCTGTTCCTCCAACTGTTTGATCAGCAGGTGTTATGTCGTTCCATACAATATTATTGTTTATGTCTTTAGAAACGATTTTATAAGTTCCTGCAACAACATCAGCAGTATAAGTAGCATCAGTAGTGGTATTGGTCATCAATTTCATATTGGTTGCATCCCAACCACCAACTGTTGCACCTATTACATATAACTCCTGAGCATCGGAAAAAAACAAAACTGTTCCGGAGTTATCTTTTGCATAAAACTTTACTGCTTTTTGTTCACTTAAAACAAACTTACGATTATCACCAGAAGCTCCATTCCAGGTATTGGAATATACCACCTTAAATTCATATGAACCAGCAGCTAATGTTTTTTCAAGCGTGTATATGCCAGTTGTTCCAATTTCAGTCATTAAATAACCTGCATCGTTGTTATTCCAACCATTCATAGATCCAACTACATTCAAATTAACAGCAGAAAGTGACAATGCAGTCACAAGCATTACAAGAATAAAAGTAATCTTTTTCATAAGCATAATTTTTTAAAAGAATTAATAATGATTTCAAAACTATTCGATTTACAAAAGAATTAATGTTAAATCTTCTGAAAAAACAATTTTTTAAAGCGCAAACGTTTGAAATTTATAATTCAACTTAATATAAATACACACTCATTCTCAATAAAATAACGCAAGTGATACATTCCGTTATCAAAACAATTGTCATGCTGAAAAGTTTTATTATTTTTGTTACCTGATTAACATCCGTCATTGGCACATTATCACATTAAAAATGAAACGAATCATCTCCACTCCCCATGCCCCTGTGGCAGTCGGACCGTACAGTCAGGCTGTCGAGGTAAACGACACGCTATATATTTCGGGTCAGTTACCCATTAACCCGGCAACAGCTAAGATTGAAGCAGCCGACATTGCCGGTCAGACCGATCAGGTATTTAAAAATATTACTGCTATCCTGCAAGCAGCCGGATATAATTTGGATGATGTGGTTAAAAACCGTGTCTATTTATCTGATATCGCTAATTTTGCTGCTATGAATGAAGTTTATAAACAATATTTCAAATCAGATTTTCCGGCACGTGCAGCATTTGCTGTGAAAGATCTTCCTTTGGGAGCATTGGTTGAAATTGAGACAGTTGCTGTTAAGAGTGAATAGTGAATTGTAGGGGCGCAACGCTTGCGCCCAAATAACAAACAACGAATAGCGAATAGCATTGATTTAAGTGAATTTAAGAATATATTAAATAAATTAGGTTGGCTGAAAATTAAAATAGCGTTACTTTTACGTCGAATTAATTTTATTACCAACCTAAAAAACAAAAAAATTATGTCTGTAAACAAAGTTATCTTAGTAGGAAACGTGGGCAAAGACCCCGAAGTACGCTATCTCGACAAGAATGTGGCTGTTGCTAATTTTCCATTAGCAACAACAGAAAGAGGCTTCACCATGCAAAACGGAACACAAGTTCCCGACCGCACCGAATGGCACAACATCGTTGCCTGGCGTGGTTTGGCAGAAATTGCTGAGAAATACATTCGGAAAGGATCCCAGTTATATATTGAAGGAAAAATTCAAACCCGCTCCTGGGAAAAAGACGGTATCAAAAGATATACTACTGAGATTTATGCTGATAACATCCAGTTACTTGGTAAGAAAACTGAAACCGGAGAGTATCAAACACCGGCAGCGACACAACAACCCGCCACACCGGAACCTGAACAACCTGTTGCTCCTCCGGCAGATGAGGAAGATAGTGGATTGCCATTCTAATTATTAAACCACAAAAGGCACAAAAGAAAAACTAAGGAAACACAAAAGCAATAATTAATAATTAAAAGATTATATTGATTTAAATTTTAAACTCTTTTAATCAATTAATCACTATTCATTATTCACTCTTTTGTGTTTCCTTAGTTTTTCTTTTGTGCCTTTTGTGGTTATTAATAAATTAGTTAACCTTTTCTTTCAGCAAAGCAAACTCCAACACCTCCATGATGTCTTTCACAAAATGGAAGTTCAGGCCTTTGAGGTAAACAGCTTTTATTTCATCAATATCTTTCTGATTATCCTGACACAGGATGATGTCGGTAATACCTGCACGCTTGGCGGCCAGAATTTTTTCCTTGATTCCACCTACAGGCAACACTTTTCCACGCAGGGTAATTTCTCCGGTCATGGCTAAGTTCTTACGCACCTTACGTTTGGTAAAGGCAGATGCCAGGGCTGTAACCATGGTGATGCCGGCAGAAGGGCCATCTTTGGGTATTGCTCCTTCCGGCACGTGGACATGCACATTCCAGTCATCAAACAACAGCGGATCAATATGCAATTGTTCTGCATGTGACTTGATGTATTCAAGCGCCAGCATAGCTGACTCTTTCATCACATCTCCGAGATTACCGGTCAGCGTAAGCTTGGGAGCTTTACTCTTGCTCAAACTGGATTCGATGTACAAAATCTCGCCTCCCACCTGCGTCCAGGCC
>JAQWCZ010000111.1 GCA_028705705.1 Paludibacter sp. | reverse complement strand
AAAGATTTGTCCGGGAGCAGCAAGAGTAACCAGGGCAAATAATATCAGTAAATGAATTTTTTTAACCATAATCTTCAAATTTTCGGCAAATCTAATTAATTAAATGAATACATGAATAAGTGTTCATTTGTATTTTTATTTTCTTAACAAGAAAAAGTAAAATTCTAACAAAAATTGAAAAGTTTAGATGACATGCAAAAATAACGCTTTAAATAGATTAGGTGTTATTTTATTGAATTTTATTTTGATAGAGATTGAAATGAGGAAATGCATAGGTTATATCAATAGAAAATAATAAATGATTACTTTTGTATGTAGCATTAGCAATTTACCTTGCAAAGCATTGATATGGAATATGCAAGAAGTTGGTTTATAAATTGAATTAAAATAAATACCTTGAATCCATGCGTCTATCATTAAAACACAAACTTCCACTCACCACACTTGTTTACGTGGAGGATACCTATAATACCTACTTAAATCTGGATATTCAGTCAAACTATAACGAAATAATAAGTTTACTTAAAACCAAAGGTATAAATTTTATTTATCTCCCTTTTTTGAGGGGTGATGCCAATTTTAAAGAGAAACTGAAATACAACCACCCATACATGAAAGCTGCATTGGGTGAAGATATACTATCGGAAATGTATGCCGGGCTGAAGAAACAGTTGCAGAACCCATTGGCAGGTGAGGCTCTTATCAGTATAATGGATAAAGTTGATGCTACTCCATTTGTTTCATCTTACCCGCTCGATAAAGAGCAGCCAATTTTTACACAGTTACAGCAAAAAATATCAATTATCTGTTCAACGTGTTTTGAAAATTTTGATGAAGGTGAAATGTATATATTGTATGATGGAGAAATTATGCAATATGAAAGAGGTGTTATTCCTGATGAAAAGAAATGGGGTGGTGAACTGCTTTTTAGCATAACAGAACCCCAACGGGATAACCAAATAAATGCTGATGACGAATTTGATAAAGAAGCCTATCAACTTGCCTATCACATCAAGGAGAAAATCAAACAATTACAGGAAACCGGAGCCATCAAACTGTTATCTGGAATTTTAGAAGAAGTATTGTTCGTAGAAAAAAAGCTAAGTGCGATATTCATCACTAGAGATTACCAAATTTTTTTGAAGGACTATGAAATGAAAGAAGTGGTCATGCCTCCCTTATCCAAAGCTATCTTTTTATTGTTTCTGCAACATCCCGAAGGTATTTATTTTAAAAATTTGTCGGATTACCATGATGAATTACTTTCCATTTACAAAAAATTGACAGTACACGAGGACATTCGCCGGTCGATGCAAAGTATCAAAGCCCTGACAAATCCATTAGACAATTCTATTAACGAGAAATGTTCGCGAATACGTGCCGCATTCCTGGAGGTAATTGCTGACGATCTGGCCAAATATTACTATATAACAGGTAAAAGGGGGGAAGCAAAGAAAATATTGCTGGACCGTTCTTTGGTTGTGTTTCAATAAATAGTGGCTGCAAGGCTTGCAAAAGTCGGTTGTGCCTTTATATACCACTTACCTTTGTTGTAAAACTAAAACAACAAAGTTATGGAAACAAAATTATTACAAGTCGTCTTCGTTATTGATGAGAGTGGGTCGATGCAAGGCAGCAATGCCGATGTGATTGGTGGATTTAACAGCTACATAAAAAAACATTGTAATGTTCCTAAAGCAAGGGTCAATGTATCGCTTTACAAATTCAATCACTTAATTACGAAAGTTATTTCAAATAAACCGGTCAAAGAAGTTGCCAAATTGAAAAACAGAGATTATACACCAAATGGTTTTACGGCACTTTTCGATGCCATTGGTAAGGCCATTTCCGAAACTGACCAATTAATCAATTCCCTGCCAGACACCGAACGTCCATCTACCATCACGATGGTCATCATTACCGACGGTCAGGAAAATGCATCTCAGGAATATAGTGCAATAGCTGTGAAATCAGCCATTGCTACACATGAAAAGATGCTGAACTGGCAATTTATTTACCTGGGTGCTGATCTCGATAACTTTGCTGATGCTGTGTCGCTGAACATCTCTAAACATATTCGTTTCAGTAAGAAAAACATGTCATCAAAATTCGACATCATTGCTGATGCAGGTATAATGTACAGTATGTCAGGAGCAGAAGAAATGGATACGGACAAATTGATGGATGATTTAGAGGATTAACCTGAAATATTAATACCATGAACGAGACTATAGCTGGACAATTATATGCATTTATATAAACATCTATAATTCAATTCAGAGACCAGGTTAAAAAAATAACACATACAATAAATTCATAGTTATAAACAAACAAATAATGCCCAATCAACTATTAACCCGAATACAAAAATTGCTTCAATATAATATTGATGAAGTTGAACTTTTGAACAAGCTAAATGAAATTGTAGTAAGTGAAAAACTTATGCAAAGACACTATAGCGAGACCATAAGTGTAAAAGATTTATTCAATGAACAAAAGGATAGGTTTTTATCTGATGATAAGAATTTTGGTTTGATAAATACTGGATTTAAGTATTTTGACATGTGCTTTGGAGATATTGGACCAGGAGAATATATTGTTTTTGGTGCAAGACCAGGTAATTGTTTGGCAAAGTTTTTAATTCAAGCTGTATGTAATATATCGAAAAAAGTTCCTGTTTTATATATAAGTTTACTTGATAATTATAAACTTCTGATTACAAATATTGTATCAATACATACCAAGATCTCTCCAGGAAATTTGCTTGCAGGTCAGTTAACAGAAAAAGAAAACGAATTGCTAAAAGCATTTGACAAAGATTTATCATCATACAAACTGCATATAAATAAAGCTGCCGGTTATTCAATTTCTGAACTTCGTGAATTGTGTGTAGAACATTTGGAAGAGAACCTCACTAAGGTAATTATATTTGATTCATTGAATTTAATTACTCCCGGATTTCGAACAAAAAATAGTCGTGAATTGGAGGATAATTATATTCATTGTGAAATAAAAAGAATTGCTAAGGACCTTGGAGTTTGTATCATTGCAGGATGTAAACTTAGAAATACGTTCGAAACAAGTATATCTTTTGACAGTGATATACGGGATTTGTTTGAAAGTGGAACCGTTGAACTGGAAGCAGATAAAATATTCTTATTGCATCGACCAGAAAGGTATGGAATAATTGAAGATGAATTTGGAATTTCTTATAAAGACAAAATATTTATCAAAGCATTGAAGTCTGGTTCCAGTTCTATTATTGAATTATGTTTAAAATTCAATGAAAATAGAACAGCAATAGTAGATATGGACTATGAATTCCCATTTTGAATACTATAGCGCTAACAAAAATGGTTGTTCTTGATAACATTTGCGGATTGTATATGTTATTTTTTTGTAGCTTTGGGGTTTGAAAGCTTAAATATAATACTTTAAATAGACATACTCAAATTCCACAGAGGTCTTTCGATCTCAACTATAAAATCCATGAAGAAGTGGTATCAAGCTGTGGGAGAAGAAGAAAACTAAATAAAAGACTTATAAAACTAATGGTAAAAGCGGTGTTATGAAAGAAGTGGAAGTTGGGTATGGAGGGCTGTTTGATAGGGTGGAGGAATAATATTTAAGTTAGTTATTTTAATCAATTAATGCTAAGTAAATGGGAGACATGCCTGATGTTATTACAAACGTATTTTTTGCTGTTATTGCAATTATTTCCGGTTTTATTCTTTTGAGGGTAATTAAATTAATCTTTCAGTTAATTAAAAAAAATAAGCTTGAAAGAATTATCTTAAAGAAGTTGTTTTCAGAAATTGAAAAAGCTTTAAATGAACTTGCTCTTAGCCAAATCTATGTGAGTTTTCTAACAATAGATAATTGGATTAAACATAATGATTATCTAAATGAAGTGTTGTCAAAACATAAGTTAGCAATTAATAGATTAAAACATTACGAAAAAGAATATTATCAAATCAATAAATTCAAATGCATAATCCAAAACGCTGAAGAACAGAGAAAAAAATCCAATATCAATTTTATAAAGACAAAAAAGAATGAATTAAAAAATAGTATCATTTCAACTCTCGATGAAGATCAGTTGGAAGCAGTTTTAATCGATGAAGATAATAATCTTATAATAGCAGGTGCAGGTACCGGTAAGACCACAACTATTGCTGCCAAAGTAGCTTATCTGAACAGAATGAAACGAATTGACAAAGATAATATCTTGCTGCTTTCGTTTACAAACAATTCCTGTAATGATCTTTCAAACAGAATAAAAGATCAATATCAGATAGATATTCCAGTGTTGACATTTCATAAGTTGGGAAACAATATTATTAAGTCTGTAAATAAATCTCCTGTCCCTGTTTTTGAGTTAGATAACAACCAATTGTTGGATGTTTTTGAATCATTTCTCAAAGATTTCATGGAGGATGACACCTACTTTAGTTGTTTGACCAATTATTTCATTTCTTATCTTAAGCCCTATCAACCCAATGATGCGTTTAATAGTGAGAGTGAAATGAACAGTTATATTAAAAATTATAATCTAACAAGTTTCAAGAGAATTTCAAAGAAGAATTCCAATGGCATTGAATATAGCTACAAGGAAGTTCTAAAAAGCATGGAAGAACTGGAAATTGCCAATTTTCTTTTTATGCATAATGTTGAATATATTTATGAACATCCCTATGAGATTGATACCAAAGATGAAAATCACAGACAATACAAACCTGACTTTTATCTTCCGGAATATAAAATCTATATTGAACATTTTGCTATAGATGAAGATGGTAAGGTGCCTCATTGGTTCAAAGGAACAAAAGATAAAACAGCTACACAACTATACAATGAAGGAATTGAATGGAAAAGAAAAACTCATCAACAATACAAAACCACATTAATTGAAACCTATTCCTGGCAAAAAAGGAATAACAGTCTTCTAATAAACTTAAAAAGCATGTTGGAAGAGAGAGGGGTTCAATTTAGATTAAAAACACAAGAAGAGTTTTTCGATTCAACAAAAGATTTGCATGATGAAGTTACACTTTTTGTGAAGCTTATACAGGTGTTCATGTCGTTGTTTAAATCACATCATACAACCATAGATTCTCTCCGGGATAAAAATAGGGAAATTCAACAATCGTGGTTAAGAGAACGAAATGGAGCATTCTTAACATTGTTTGAACCCTTCTATAAAAAATATCAGTTGTTGTTAAGCGAAGATAATCAAATAGATTTCAACGACATGATCAATGATGCTACAACTATTGTTAAACAAGGTGAGTATCAAAACAAATTTCAATATATAATCATTGACGAATACCAGGATATTTCATTGAGTTGTTACCGGTTGATTAAAGCACTGATAGATAGAAATCCCGAATGTAAATTAGTCTGTGTAGGTGATGATTGGCAGTCGATTTACAGATTCACTGGCAGTGAGATTTGCTTTTTTACCGAATTTGAGAGATATTTCAGTGTGGCTTCAGAATTTCAAAGAAAAACTAGCAGAATATTCTTAAATACGACCTACAGATTTAATACATCTTTGATAAATCTTACTAGCGGATTTATATTGAAAAATCCTGATCAGATTAAAAAAGAGCTAAAAAGCAATATAAAAAATTCTGATGTCCAATATTCATTTAAATATTACAGTCCGGAATACAAGAAACTACCGGTAATCGTTAACGAGATATTGACAGAATTAGATTCACAAAATAAAGGCAATAAATTTAATGTACTTTTATTAGGAAGATATAAATCAGATATTAACCTCTTCAAATTAAAAACAGACGAATTCGATTTTAACGAAAATCAAAGTGGAATTAATTTGATCTGGAAAAATAACAGGAACATTTCAATAAGATTCTTAACAGTACATGCAGCTAAAGGATTGGAAAGTGATTATATAATTTTATTGAATGGTAATTCAGGAAAATACGGTTTCCCATCTTGGGTTCCTGATGATCCTGTAATGAATATGTTGTTGTCCAACAGAGACCAATATACTTTTGGTGAAGAGCGAAGATTGTTTTATGTTGCATTGACCCGATGTATAAAACATGTTTATATTTTATCGGATGAAGAATCGGTTTCATCATTTGTACAGGAAATTGATGAAAATTATACAAGTAGACAGAATATCTGTCCAAAATGCAATTCAGGTGTTTTAAAACAAAGATTAAGTAATGATGGTAACATCTTTTGGGGTTGTTCTGATTATCCTTTGTGCGATTTTACTAGAAATCTGACATCTAAGGAAAAGGCATATTTATTCTTAGAACAAGATAAATTCGAAGAAGCATTACCACAATTTGATGAATACATAGAAGCAACGATAATATTAAATAGAATTCGTGAACATAAAGAAGATTTGTCTGAGTTATACGTTTCCAGAGGAATATGTAAGTACAAAGTTGGAAAGTATGAACTTGCAATAAGTGACTTTGAGAATGGAATAAAATCTCTTGCTGAAAATCAAGTTTCTATATATTTTAATTTATTACGACTTTTTGAATATACAGTTAATTTTGCAAAAGATTTCAGATTTGATATTTCAGGATTAGCAGATAATGATATTGAAACATTTTTATCATACATAGAATGTTTACGGCAAACTAATAAGAATATTGAGGCAGTTCTAAGATTAAACAGATTAGTTGACAATGGAATTAATCAAGGACAAGTTTATTTTTACAGAGGCTT
>JAQWCZ010000110.1 GCA_028705705.1 Paludibacter sp. | reverse complement strand
CAGGTTGCCACTTCGGTCACTTGAAACGCAAATGGAACCCCGCTATGGCTCCTTATATCTTTATGGAGCGTAACGACATCCACATCATCGATTTGCATAAAACGGTGGTAAAAATCGATGAGGCAGCAGCTGCACTCAAATCAATCGCTAAATCGGGTCGCAAGGTTTTATTCGTTGCTACAAAAAAACAGGCTAAAGACGTGGTTGCTGAAAGAGCAAAAGCGGTTGGCATGCCTTATATCACAGAACGTTGGGCTGGCGGTATGTTGACCAACTTCCCAACTATCCGCAAAGCGGTGAAAAAAATGTCGGTTATTGATAAGATGACTACTGATGGTACTTTCGATAATATCTCGAAACGCGAAAAGCTCCAAATATCACGTCAGCGTGAAAAACTTGAAAAGAACCTTGGTTCTATCGCCGACCTTACCCGTCTTCCTTCTGCCATCTTTGTGGTGGACGTGATGAAGGAACAAATCGCGGTGAAAGAAGCACAACGTCTGGGTATCCCTGTGTTCGGTATTGTAGATACAAACTCAAATCCTAATGGAATTGATTTCGTAATTCCTGCAAATGACGATGCGACCAAATCAGTAGATGTAATCTTGACTGCTTTGGTTGAAGCTATTCAGGAAGGTTTAGAAGAACGCAAAGTTGAAAAAGTGGATGCTGAAGCTGCTGAAGCTCCGGTTGTGAAAGAAAGAAAACACCGCGTTTCAAAACGTCCGAGAACACAGAAAGAAGATGATGAAGCATTGAATGCAAACATCTTAACTAAGTTTGTGAAGGAAGAAGAATAAAATGCCCGCAAACCCCCTAAAGGGGGATTTTGGGTGTGCAAAAAGCAAATGAGTTCTATTTTATTTGGGAACTCATTTTCTTAACATTATAAATTCATATTATAAATCTTAAAAAAATCTATCCCACAGATTTTCCCCTTTAGGGGAATAAAAGGGGCTTATATTATGGCTGTAACAATGGCAAATATTTCGAAATTGCGTACCATGACCGGTGCCGGCATGATGGACTGTAAAAATGCTTTGATTGAAGCAAACAACGATTTCGAAAAAGCAATTGAAATTATACGTAAAAAAGGACAGGCTGTTGCTGCTAAACGTAGCGATCGTGAAGCTTCTGAAGGTTGTGTGTTGGCGGCTGCCAAAGATGGTTTTGCTGCTATCATCGCGTTGAAATGTGAAACAGACTTCGTGGCTAAAAATGCTGATTTTGTAGCGCTTACTCAGTTAATTCTGGATGTAGCCATGGCTGCTAAACCCGCTTCAACGGCTGAAGTGGCTGCGTTGACTATTGATGGTCGTACTATCGCTGACTTGGTTACCGAACGTTCGGGTGTGACCGGTGAGAAAATGGAGCTGGATTACTACGAATTTGTTCAAGGTGGAAGCACCATTTCATACATTCACCCCGGAAATAAACTGGCTACTATCGTTGCTTTCGAAGAAAAAGAGGTGGAGTATCAGGTTGCACGGGATATCGCGATGCAAGCTGCTGCTATGAATCCTGTTTCTCTCGATCGCACTTCTGTTCCTGAGAAAGTGATTAAACAGGAATTGGAAATTGGTAGAGATAAAGCCCGTCAGGAAGGTAAACCGGAAGCAATGCTGGATAAAATTGCCGAAGGTCGTTTGAACAAATTCTTCCAGGAATCTACCTTGTTGGAACAGGCTTTCATCAAAGATTCAAAAATTACGGTTTCTACATACCTGAAAGCCAACAAAGCTACTGCTATTGCTTTCAAACGTGTGACGCTGAATCAGGAATAATTTATATTTGATTTAAATAAAGAGGCTGTCCTGAAATGTAAATGTTTCAGGACAGTTTTTTTATTGAAGTTATTTGTAACAATCAAGTTGGAAATCAAGTGAGAGGGTTGAGTATTTTCTCACTAAAATTGCTTGTGGCAATTAAGTTGAGAATAAAGTTGGGTGTAAGCTGTAGAGTGTAGAATGAAAATCAAAATAACTTTTATTAAACAACTTGATTGATACAAATAACTTTAGTGAAATGATGTAATATGAAATCCTACCCTCTCATTTGATTTCCAACTTGATTGTTACAAGCAACTTCAGTTAATTTGCATAGTTTGGCCGTGTGGGCATTTTTACGTACTTTTGCAGGCTGTTTCATTTGAAACAAAAAGCAGGTAATTTTTTTAAATGGGAAATATTGTAGCAATTGTTGGTCGCCCCAACGTAGGAAAATCAACGCTTTTCAACAGACTGACCAAAAGCCGTCGCGCTATCGTAAATGACCAGGCCGGCACAACCCGCGATCGTCAGTATGGTAAAAGCGAATGGAATGGTCGTGAGTTTTCAGTAATCGATACTGGTGGCTGGGTGGTTAATTCCGACGATATCTTCGAAGAAGAAATCAAAAAACATGTGATGTTGGCTGTTGAAGAAGCCGATGTGATTTTATTTGTTGTGGATGTGCAAAATGGTGTTACTGACCTTGACAATGAAGTGGCGTCTATCTTAAGGAAAACAAATAAACCGGTAGTGGTGGTTACGAATAAATCGGATACATTCGACTGGCAATTTAGCTCTACAGAGTTCTACGCGCTTGGTTTAGGTGACCCTTTTATGGTTTCTGCTATTAACGGACTTGGTAGCGGTGAATTGCTCGACCATGTGATTGAACTGTTGGGTACGGAAGGTGATGGTGAGAATATTGATGTTGAGTTACCTCGTTTTGCTGTGGTAGGTCGTCCGAATGCCGGAAAATCTTCTATTGTCAATGCCTTTATTGGTCAAGACAGAACGATTGTGACTGATATTCCCGGTACAACCCGCGATTCTATCTATACCCGCTTCAAAAAATTTGGACATGATTTCTACCTCGTTGATACAGCCGGTATTCGCAAAAAAGCCAAGGTACATGAAGATTTGGAATATTATTCAGTGGTTCGCTCGATTCGTGCCATTGAAAACTCGGATGTTTGTATCCTGATGGTGGATGCTACCCGTGGAATTGAAAGCCAGGACATGAATATCTTCTCTTTGATTCAGAAAAACAGAAAAGGACTGGTGGTTGCGGTCAATAAATGGGATTTGATTCCCAATAAGGAAAGTAACGATACCAAGAAGTTTGAAGATACAATTCGGGAACGTTTTGCTCCTTTTGTTGATTTCCCGATTGTTTTTACTTCGGCGGTTACCAAACAACGTATCCTGAAGGTGGTTGATCTGGCTGTTGAAGTATTCCAAAATAAAAAGAAGAAAGTTCCGACTGCTAAGTTGAATGAATACCTGCTTCCACTGATAGAGAACTATCCGCCGCCGGCATTGAAGGGAAAATACATCAAAATTAAATACATTACTCAATTGCCGGATACACAGGTGCCGACATTCATCTTCTTCGCAAATCTTCCTCAGTATGTGAAAGATCCATATAAACGTTTCCTGGAGAATAAAATACGGGCGAAGTGGGGCTTTACGGGTACGCCGATTCAAATTTTCATCAGGCAGAAATAATCTCTCCGCTACCGATACAAATCTTCTGATCGATATCGTACACCACACCGAATTGTCCGGGTGCTATACCCTGCAATTTCTCTGAGGATACAATCCTGTATCCTTCAGGTGTTTTGATGATGTTGCCACGGGTAAATTCGGGTGTGTGCCGTATCTTAAATGTGATTTCAATGTTCTCAGCTTTATCCTGCCAGGGATTTTCGGTAATAAAGTGAAAACCTTTCATCGAAAAAGCATTCCCATAGGCGGCTTCTACATCGTATCCCTTCGATGCCCATACGATGTTGGCATCAATGTCTTTGCGGATGACATACCAGGGTCCACCCGATAAGCCAAGTCCTTTGCGTTGTCCAACCGTATGAAACCAATAGCCTTTGTGTTTGCCGAGTATCTTACCCGTTTCTAATTCAACGATCGGACCTTCTTTCTCTCCAAGATAACGGCGGATAAAGTCATTGTAATTTACCTTGCCCAGGAAGCAAATACCCTGACTGTCGTTGCGTTTGGCACTGGGCAAATTAGCAATTTCTGCTATTTTGCGTACTTCGCTTTTCATCAGGTGACCAATCGGGAACATCAATTTTGATACCTGTAAATGGTTTATCTGTGCTAAAAAATCGGTTTGGTCTTTTACCGGGTCTTTTGCTGTACCAAGATAGGTTTTTCCATCCTTTTCAATGGCGGTAGCGTAGTGTCCTGTTGCAGTTTTGTCGAAATGCTTACCCACTTTTTGTTCAAACACCCCGAATTTTATCAATTTGTTACACATCACGTCCGGATTTGGTGTAAAGCCTTTCCTGACTTTATCAATTGTGTAAGCAACCACATTGTCCCAATAATCCTGGTGCAAATCCACAATTTCTAATTTGCAGCCGTATTTATGGGCAATTAGCGAAGCCATTTCAATATCCTCTTCCGAACTGCAATGCAGCAATTCATCATCATCCATCCCTATTTTGATGTAAAACAGGGTAGGGTCGGAGCCTGCTTCTTTAAGCAGATGTACTACCACCGAACTATCAACACCACCTGAAATTAAACTTGCTATGTTCATTTTTTTTTGAAAATCTTTTTTGTTTTGCTGTTCAACCCTCTCGAATCGCTCTGTTCGCTCTATTCGAATCGCTCTGTTCGATTTATGAGAATTGGGCGTAAGCGTTACGCCCCTACTAACCACTAACCATTTACCACTAACCACTAAATATAATATTCCGCCAAATCAATCAACCCTGCCTTCATCGCGTATTTTGTAGCCTCATGTACATTATTCACTTCAATTTTCCGGAAGATATTTTTTCGGTGGGTCATGATGGTGTGCATGCTCGCGTGTCGCAGTGCAGCAATTTCGCGGGTTGATTTCCCCAATGCCATTTCTTTTAGGATTTCCTGTTCAGTAACAGTCAATATATTACGAGGTTGGTTGGCCTGTTTCTGTTTAGAAGTTTCAAGCAACAGGTTGGTGATGAAACTGCTGATGTAGCGTTCCCCTTTCATTGCTTGTTTGAATGCGCTCATGAAATCTTCGGCAGGACTGTCTTTGAGCAATACACTAAACTTACACGAATTAAACAGCAAGGTGCGTACAGCTTCTTTACTCAGTTCGTCGGATGCAACAATCCATTCGGTTTTCGGATATTTCTCCTGCAGGAAAATCAACTCCTGTATCCGTTCAAAATCAAATAACACGTAATCTACAATAACAAGTGCATCCGGAAATTGCCCACAGAGTGAGATTAACTCCTTTTTTGTGTGAGTCTCTTCAATTTGTGTGTTAATTCCGCTTTTATTAATCAGGTATATCCATCCCGCACGGGTCAAATCCTGGTTATCCGCTAAGATAATTCTTCGCATGCCATGTCATTTTTGAAATCGCTGCAAAGTTACTGAAAATTTTGGAATGGATTGTTGTTGATGTTATCTTCCCCAAATCCCGGATTCTATTTCTACTAATTTCCGCTGAATGTCTTTGATTTCTTCGGTAATCTGGTTGGTGGTCAGTTCACCGGTATTGCTATACAGCTTTTTCATCAAACTGTTATCTCCAATCATATATGCGGAAAACATTTTTTTGGAGAAGTATTCGTGATAGCTAATGCGCTGGGCAATATTGCTTTCCTGAAATACCGGTTGAGCGGAGAAATGTGATTTCACATCATCATACAGGAACCAGCAAACAACGGCATCACGAAGTGTGGTTTTAAGTTGCTGGGTATCTGTACTTCCGGCATTTTCATCTTCAAAATCCGGAAATGCAGGTGCGAGGGCATCTTCCATCGTCATCAAGGGTGCGATACCAATAATTTTACTGTTCATCTGAGAAAGATGTTTGTCGAAATAATACACCTGCTGAATCAGGAATCTATTGATGCGTTTTGAAAAACGGTCGTAAATACGGTTGCTGATGGTAATTGTGTTCCTTACCGAATCCCGTTCGAAAAGCGGATCAATGTATTGTGCACCGGCAACATTAGTTTCAATGAAAAACACATCCGACAGCTTCGTTGCCGGTACCAGGTTTTCCTGACCGAACCAGGGAGTTACCCCGGCTTCATTTGGATAGTAAACCGGTGTGCCGGCTACTACAGCCTCTGAAAGCAACCGGAACAAATTTTTGTAATTTGCATCTTGTCCGGTCGGAAATGCCAGTTGTGCATTGATATTGTCCCGCAAATCAATAATGTTGTACACCACATGCGCCCAAACCACATCATCGGCTTTGTTATCAAGATGTGTAAGGGTATAACCCAAGTCGTTACTAAGTGTCTCAGATTGGTTGATGACCCCGTTTGAATCAAAGAAATTCAAATTGGGCTGCTGACCGGTGGCACTAAAACCGGCTAACAACATGCATGATGCGAGGATAAAAGCTGTTTTTTTCATTTCAATATATTGTGTCAAACGTCAAACGACTAAAGTCTAAAGTCTAAAGTCTAAAGTCAAACGACGAATGTCTTTTATTTATAATTATTTCTTATCAGTTAACTCCAAAAAATGAAACTTTATTCAAAGGTTTTCATCTTTTAATCTTTCATCTTTAATCTTTTGTCATTAGTCATTTGACTTTAGACTTTAGACTTTAGTCGTTTGACTTTAGACCGAATTATAATATCTCAATCGCCACAGCCGATAAATTTCGCTGCAGGCCATCCGGTCCTACCGCCATGATACGCTGGATAACCAATGTTGTCCCTGATGGCAGGTTGTTGATGATGCCAATTTGTTC
>JAQWCZ010000109.1 GCA_028705705.1 Paludibacter sp. | reverse complement strand
CGCGGAACTGTACACCACCCCGGTGAAAACATGGGATTAGGTAAAGACCATACTTTATTCGCATTAGTTGATGGAATTGTGGAATTCAGAAAAAGAAGAAACAACAAATCTTACGTTTCTGTAAAACCTATCGAAGCAAATTAATAAGCTTTTTAAAAGAACAACGAATCTCCTGTCGTTTTACCGTAGTGTAAAATTGCGGGAGATTTTTTTTAATTCACCATATAAGTCATATAAGCACCATACAAGTTTAAATTCTTAATAATAACTGTTATACATTATAAATCAGTCTATTTATTCGTTATTAAATCGGGCTTATATGGTACTTATATGACTTACATGGTAAAAATACAAAATAATGCTTACACTCAAATACATTACTGAAAATGCCGATGAAGTTATCGCCCGCTTGGCTAAGAAGCATTTCAAAGCTGAAGAAATTATTGCTCAGGTAGTTGAGCTGGACAAACAACGCAAGCAAACGCAGACTACTGCTGATAATGCATTGGCGCAATCAAATGCTTTGTCGAAAGAAATTGGCCTGTTGTTCAAACAAGGTAAAACGGACGAAGCCAATGCAGCCAAAGAAAAAACGGCCGAGCTAAAAGAAGCCATTCGTGAATTGACAGAAAAACAGGCTTCTTATGAGCAACAACTGAATGACTTGTTGGTTCAGATACCCAACCTGCCACACAATTCAGTTCCTGCGGGCAAACATGCCGAAGATAACGTGATCGAACGGTCGGGTGGCGTTGTACCACAACTGCCTGAAGGCGCTATGCCGCACTGGGATTTGGCCAAAAAATATGATTTGATTGACTTTGAGTTAGGCGTAAAGATATCCGGTGCCGGTTTTCCGGTTTACAAAGGAAAGGGAGCACGACTGCAACGCGCCTTGATTAATTTCTTCCTCGATCAGGCGCGTGAAGCAGGTTATCTGGAAGTACAGCCACCTTATGTCGTAAATGCTGCTTCCGGATATGGAACTGGTCAGTTGCCGGATAAAGAAGGACAGATGTATCATGCAACAATAGATGATTTGTATCTAATTCCAACCGCAGAAGTACCGGTGACCAATATCTACCGAGATGTGATTTTGAATGAAAACGATTTGCCTATAAAGAATACAGCCTATTCAGCTTGTTTCCGCAGGGAAGCAGGTTCGTATGGCAAGGATGTGCGAGGACTGAATCGCCTGCATCAGTTTGATAAAGTGGAAATCGTACAGATTCAACATCCGGAGAAGTCTTATGAGTCTCTTACAGAGATGGTGAATTACGTACAAACCCTGGTGGAGAAATTAGAACTTCCCTGGAGAATCCTGCGTTTGTGTGGTGGTGACATGAGTTTTACATCTGCTCTGACTTTCGATTTTGAAGTGTGGTCGGCCGCACAGGAACGCTGGCTGGAGGTAAGTTCTGTTTCCAATTTTGAAAGCTATCAAGCCAATCGCCTCAAATGCCGTTTCAAAGGAAATGATAAAAAGACTCAACTTTGTCACACCCTGAACGGAAGTGCGCTTGCATTGCCCCGAATCGTTGCGGCACTTCTCGAAAACAACCAAACACCGGATGGAATCAGGATTCCGACAGCGTTGGTGCCGTATACGGGCTTTGAATTTATTTAACCATATAAGTTATAAAAGTTACATATTAGTCTTTTTTATTTGGAAATAAATGTTGGAAATTAATAACTGATATTTCTGGTTTTATTGTATGAAAACTTAAATGTAACTTTTATAACTTATATGGTTAAAAAATAATGATTTTTCTTGCTATGATTCAAAATTTATAGTACATTTGTGTCCGAATTGCAATGTCGGGATTACAAAATGAGCCAATTAATTGAACATGCTGGTGTCATTCATCAGATCAATGGGAAACACATTCGCGTACAGATTTTTCAAGAATCTGCGTGCAGTGCTTGTCATGCTAAAGGTGCCTGTTCTGCTGCCGACATGAAAGATAAATACATCGACGTTGAATCTGATGGTTTCGACTACAAAATTGGAGAACAAGTGACTTTATACGGACAAAGCTCCATGGGATTGTTTGCTGTTTTACTTGCATTTGTCATTCCTTTTTTACTCATCCTTCTTACCCTTTTTATTCTCAAAAATTATACTGATAATGAGGCGATTTCCGGCAGTGTTGCATTGGGGACGTTACTTCCTTATTTTATTATATTGTCTTTTTTAAATTCCAGATTAAAATCAAAATTAAAGTTTCATATTAAAAAGTATGGAACTTGAATGATGCATAAAATTCAATAGAGAAACACATGAATTTAGTACTGATTTCTTTAATTACCCTGGGGGTAATAGGTTCTGTTGCAGCCGTTATTTTGTTTGTTGTTGCAAAAAAATTCCACGTTTTTGAGAATCCACGAATAGATGAGGTGGAGCAGGTTTTGCCTGCTGCTAATTGTGGTGGTTGTGGTTTCCCGGGGTGTCGGAATTTTGCTGAAGCCTGCGTGAAAGCAGATGAATTTGGCGATTTATTTTGTCCGGTTGGTGGAAATGAAACTATGAAAAATGTGGCTGAATTACTGGGGAAAGTTGCAGTTACTCAGGTACCCAAAGTTGCTGTAGTGCGATGTAACGGAACTTGCGAACATCGTCCTCGGTACAATGAATACGATGGAGTAAAACATTGTTTTATTGCACACAACCTATATAGTGGTGAAACAAATTGCTCCTGGGGTTGTCTTGGATTTGGAGATTGCGAACTCTCTTGTGAGTTTGATGCCATCAAGGTAAACCCGATAACCAGAATTCCTGAAGTAGATGAAGATAAATGTACGGCTTGCGGTGCTTGTGTGAGAGCTTGTCCGAAATTGTTGATTGAATTGAGAAAAAAAGGCCCGAAAGGTCGACGAGTGTACGTAAGCTGTCGCAACGAAGATAAAGGACACATCACCCGCAAAGCTTGTGAAGTAGGTTGTATTGGTTGTGCCAAATGTCAGAAAGTTTGTCCACACGACGCCATTACCATTACAAACAGTCTTGCTTTCATCGATGATGAAAAATGTAAGTTGTGTCGCGAATGTGTGATTGTTTGTCCAACTGATGCCATTATCGATGTCAACTTCCCGGCACCGAAGAAGAAAAAAGAAGAAGCGGAGGCGGTAGGTTAGAAAACGAATAGTGAATAGCGGAAAACTGATAGTGAACAGTTCGCCGGTTTGAGGGGGTACTTTCGTAGGCAACAATACTTGAGGCTTACAATTCATTTGGCTGTAGACATTTTATATATAAATAATATAACAACAAAGCATGAAGACTTTCAGAATTGGAGGTGTACATCCGGCAGAAAACAAATTTTCGGCCGGCAAAAAAATTCAACAGGCTGAAATTCCTAAGATGGTAGCCATTCCGTTGGCACATTATATAGGAAATCCCAGTGAAGCAATTGTCAAAAAAGGAGATATGGTGAAGGTCGGACAAATGATTGGTCAGGCCAATGGGTTTGTTTCAGCCAATGTACATGCGTCTGTATCAGGTAAGATAAATAAGATTGATGTCCAGCTTGATGCATCCGGATATAAACGTCCCGCCGTATTTATTGATGTAGAAGGAGATGACTGGATCGAAACCATCGACAAAAGTAATGTTATTAAAAGAGAATGTAATCTTTCCAAAGAAGAAATTATTAAGAAGATAAAGGATGCGGGAATTGTCGGACTGGGAGGCGCTACTTTTCCTGCTCACGTGAAACTTTCACTACCTCCGGGTAAAAAAGCAGAAGTATTGATTATCAATGCGGTGGAGTGTGAACCTTATCTGACCTGTGACCATCAACTGATGCTGGAGCATGGTGAGGAAATTCTGGTCGGTGTTTCTATTCTGATGAAAGCACTGGAAGTTGAGAAAGCAATCATCGGCATTGAAAATAATAAACCTGATGCAATTAGTCACCTGAAAAAATTAGCAACAACTTTTAAAGGCATTACCATAGAACCCCTGAAAGTGCAATATCCGCAAGGAGGTGAAAAACAGTTGATTGATGCAGTGGTACGCCGTCAGGTACCCAGTGGCAGGATTCCGGTGGAAGTCGGCGCGGTGGTGTTTAACGTGGGTACAACTTTCGCTGTTTACGAAGCTGTTCAGAAAAACAAACCCATGTTTGAACGCGTGATGACTGTCACTGGTAAAGATGCACCCAATCCTTCCAATTATCGTGTTCGTCTCGGAACTTACTTAGCTCATGTGGTTGAGCAGGCCGGTGGTGTGCCGGAAGGTACCGGTAAAATTATAGGCGGCGGACCGATGATGGGTCGTTCGCTGATGAATTTAAATATCCCGATGGCCAAAGGTAGTGCAGGCATATTGTACATGCGGGATGAGGAAACAATCCGGAAACCAGTACAAAACTGTATTCGTTGTTCCAAATGTGTTTCGGTTTGTCCGATGGGACTGGAACCTTACCTGCTGATGGCGCAAAGCGAAAGAAATATGTGGCCTGAAATGGAAGTCGACCGCGTAATGGATTGTATCGAGTGTGGCAGTTGTAGTTATACTTGCCCCTCCAACCGTCCATTACTGGACTATATCCGTTACGGCAAAGCAACGGTAGGAGGTATTATTCGTAACAGGAACGCTAAATAACAGAAATATATGGAAAAATTAATCATATCACCCGCACCGCACATTCATAGTGGTGACTCGGTAAGTAAAAATATGACCGGCGTGATTATCGCGCTGATTCCTGCTTTGCTGGCTTCTTTGTATTTCTTCGGACTGGGAGCATTGATTGTCACCGTGACATCAATCGTTGCGTGTATGTTGTTTGAATATCTGATTCAGAAGTATATAATCAGAGGAGAGAAAACAATTTTAGACGGCTCTGCAGCCCTGACCGGCTTGCTGCTGGCTTTTAACCTGCCTTCAAATTTACCTGTATGGATAGTTTTGATTGGTGCGTTGGTTGCCATCGGTGTAGCAAAAATGAGTTTTGGTGGTTTGGGAAACAATCCATTTAATCCGGCACTGGTAGGAAGGGTTTTCCTGCTTATTTCATTTCCGGTGCAAATGACAACCTGGCCGGTTGTTGAACCTTTCTCAATGTCCTATCTGGATGCTGCTACCGGTGCAACGGTGCTTTCTTTATTGAATGAAGGAAGTGCGGCTATACCATCAGCAAAAGATATGTTTTTAGGAAATATGCCTGGTTCCCTTGGAGAAGTTTCAGCCGTAGCCTTGCTGATAGGGTTGGTTTACATGCTGATTCGCAAAATCATCACCTGGCATATTCCGGTGAGTATCTTATTAACAGTAGCCGTTTTTGCAGGAATATTGTATTTGGTAGATCCGGCCACATACATTTCACCTTTGGTGCATTTGCTTACCGGTGGTTTGATGCTGGGCGCTATTTTCATGGCAACCGATTATGTAACATCTCCCATGAACCCCAAAGGTATGTGGATTTATGGAGTAGGAATCGGTATCCTGACTGTTGTGATTCGTACCTGGGGAGCCTATCCGGAAGGAGTGTCATTTGCGATCCTCATCATGAACGGATTTACGCCCCTGATAAATTTTTATGTGAAACCGAAAAGATTCGGGGAAAAAGCAAAGTGAAAAAATAGCGGAAAACGTAGGGGCGCAAGCATTGCGCCCTAATAGCGAATAACGAATAGTATAAACGATTAGCGTCATATCAATTGCCCCGGGTTTTAACCAGGGGGTTGTTGTAGACTGAAGACATAAAACAATGGCAAAATTAGAATCAACTTTCAAAAATATGGTGCTTGTGCTAACGTCGATTACGTTGGTAGCAGCAGTAGCACTGGGTTCGGTGTACAACCTCACCAAAGAACCGATTGAAGCCTCGAAAAGGGCTAAACAGGAAAATGCCATCATGGAGGTATTACCTCCGGATGTTGAAATAAAAGGAACGGATACAATTACAATTGAAGGGATGCCGGAACCATTTTATGTGTATCAAGCTTATACAGGAGATGAATATGCCGGAGCAGCAGTACAGACCTATTCCAAAAATGGTTTCAGTGGTGAGATTAAAGTGATGGTAGGCTTTGACGCAAAGGGAAATATCATCAACTACTCGGTACTAGAGCAAAAAGAAACACCCGGTTTGGGTACAAAAATGGTGGATTGGTTTAAAACGGAAAAAGGAAATCAGGATATTCGCGGATTAAACGGGTCGAAAAACAACCTGAACGTTACCAAAAACGGCGGAGAAGTTGATGCAATAACAGCTGCGACGATTTCGTCCAATGCATTTCTGGAAGCGGTACGCTATGCTTACAGCGCCTATTCACAAAATTATGATGCATTAACAGGGGCAACTTCAGTAGAGAAGGAAGTTGCTCAAACAAATTAAGGAGGAGGATATATGGCTGCAAATTCAAATTTAAAAACGCTTTTAAACGGCATAATCAAAGAGAATCCAATCTTTGTGATTATGTTGGGTATGTGTCCTACGTTGGGGACAACTTCGTCAGCAATCAATGGGATGGGGATGGGGCTGGCAACTACTTTTGTGCTTTTGTCCTCGAATGTCGTTATTTCAATGCTGAAGAATATTATACCGGATAATGTACGCATACCCGCCTTTGTTGTGGTTATTGCCGCTTTTGTTACACTGGTAGAAATGGTGATGCAGGCCTATGTCCCTGCTCTTTATGAAAGTTTAGGTCTTTTTATCCCGTTGATTGTTGTGAACTGCATCGTGCTCGGAAGGGCTGAAGCTTTTGCTGCTAAAA
>JAQWCZ010000108.1 GCA_028705705.1 Paludibacter sp. | reverse complement strand
AAGAACAGATTGTTAAAAACGACATGGTGATGGGTAAAAGCGCGATTGCTCGTCAGATGTATGATAATATTCTTCGGGTTGCACCTACTCGCATGTCCGTACTGATTTTAGGTGAAAGTGGTACAGGGAAGGAATATATCGCCCGGATGATTCATAATAACAGTCCTCGCTGCGAAATGCCTTTTATTGCAGTCGATTGTGGTAGCCTCTCCCGTGAACTGGCGCCCAGTGAGTTGTTTGGTCATCTGAAAGGCTCATTTACTTCAGCAATCGATGATAAAACCGGTGTTTTTGTGCAAGCTGCTCGGGGAACGGTATTCCTCGACGAGGTCGGAAATTTGTCGTATGAGGTACAAGCGCAGTTGCTGAGGGCTTTGCAGGAACAGAAAGTGAGACCGGTCGGAGCTGTCAGGGATATCCAGGTTGATGTGAGAATACTGGCTGCAACTAATGAAAATTTAGAAACAGCCATTGCTGAAGGACGTTTCCGGGAAGATTTATACCACCGTTTGAATGAATTCGCCGTCTTTGTACCTCCTTTGCGCGACAGAAAAGGGGATATTGCTGTTTTTGCTGCAGCATTTCTAAAACAAGCTAATGGAGAATTAGAAAAAAATGTTTTAGAATTTGCTCCTGAAGCTATAGAATTAATGGGAAAACATCATTGGAGTGGAAACTTGCGGGAATTGCGTAACCTCGTTCGTCGCGTGGTGTTGTTTGCTTCGGGAGATGTAATTACTGCTGCCCACTTACCGGTTTTTAGTCAACCTACCCCCGGCGAAGACCTGGCCCTGCAACCTTCCAACGAAAAACAACAAATCGAACAAGCTTTGCGAATTGCCCGTGGAAACAAGACCCTGGCGGCACAACTATTAAAAATTGACCGTAAGACGCTGTATAATAAAATACACCAATACGCGATTAAACTTTAATTTGGATAATTTGTTTCACATCCTTCTGCCAACCATCATAGGACTTACCACGACTGGCATCCATTCGTTGTAAGACTTCAGTTGAATATCCCAGTTGAGCAAACATGGGCAGCATCTTATGGCAAACAGACTGCGCTTTGTTAAAATCACCGGTATCCAGCGCTTGTTGAAGTAAGAGTTGGTTTTCCAGGGTTGAGCTTAGGAATAAAGCCATGATTTCTTCATCATCTTCCGTCATAAAGCTATCTTCATTTACGTTTTCTGCTTCCCCGAAAACAGTGCGTAAATCTTCCATATTAAAAGGTTTTGGTATGTACCCGGCAAATCCGAGTTCTTTTGCTTTTGTAGTATTGAAATCGCCTCTGCCAGTCATGAGTACTACAGGAATTTTGTCGGCTTTTTCAAGAATGTCTAATCCCGATATTTCGCCCATTTCCATGTCAGTTAGGATGATATCATAATTTTGTTCGACAACCTGGTGACCGAGTTGTTTAAGCATTTTACGCACCAGTTCATCCATCATTTTATCATCTTCATACAGTGCAATTTTTTTGCATGTTCTCGAGATGTTGTTTCCAGCAATTTCAACAGGGATAATAATTTCAATCTGTGTGCCCTTTCCTGTTTCTGATTTGATCTGAATAGTTCCACCCAGTAAATCAGTCAATCCTCTGACCACATACATCCCGTAGCCGTTGCCATGTGCTAGTGCGCTGTTGTTTTCAATCCTTGTAAACGGCTTGAATATTTCTTCTAATTTGTTATTCGGAATTCCAACACCTGTGTCATTTACACAGATATACAATTTACTATCTTCATATCTAAGAATTGAATCCACCTTTCCAGTCGGGGTGTATTTAATCGCGTTGGATATCAGGTTGATGATGATTTGTTTGATTTTCATCTCATCGGTATGGATACGTACATTATCTGCCTGATGTTGCAATAACAATCCTTTTGATTCTGCTAAGGGTTTAAAAATATCAACGGTTTCTTTTTCTAATAGACTGATATCGACATCAGATAAAGTGAGCTGTAAAGTACCCTGTTCCAAACTCGAATATTCCAGTAGGTTTTCCAACATGGCTAAGATATGTTTCGCAGCATGTTGCATATTGCGTATATCCTCACTTTCGCAGGTTCTCAACTCAAGGTAGGCGAGGATGGAATTGAGCGGACTTTTTATATCGTGTGAAACAGATAACAACAATTGATGTCGACTTTCCATCACTTGCCTTAGTTTTTCGCGTGCCTGCTTACCTTTATTTACATCGTTAATAATGAGTAAAATAAAAAGCAAAATAAATCCAAGTGCAGTAACTCCCCCGACAATTGAAATGGTATAGTTCCTGTTGATGGTTTCTTCACTTTGATTGATGGCATCAAGTACCGTTAATAACGTTTCTTCGTGTAAGCCCATCAACAACATAGATATTTCAGCAGCGATTTTCCTGTCGGCGCTGATTAATATATTTACCTGGGATTCAATATCACGGATTCGCTGTTCATATTGCCTGCTAGCTTTATTTGCGATTAAATCTACTTCAGAAAGAAAGGATGTACTGTTCTTAGTTGCAAGTTTTAATGTATCAACTTTTTGGTTTGAAACGATGATAGTGCTGTCTTTATTTGGCACAAAAACTTCAATTAGTCTTTTGAAAAAATTCTTTTTCTCTGGCCTTTTGATGATTGTGTCTTGCTGAATGGTAACTATATTGATATTTTCTTTAATCGGGGGTTTATAATCTCTGATCTGCTTGCTAAGATCTGAAAGCGGATTAATTTCAGAAAAGTATTGGTTAAGTGTGTATATATTTACAGCTTGTTTATTCATCAGATTGATGATTTGTTGCATTTCTGCCTGCTGAATATTATTCTTTTGAGACAGACAATTGATTAGTGAGTCAACCTGAAGAATACGGATATCGAGTTCTTCGATGAAACGTGTATCGTTTGTGATAATATACTGGCTTCCCAATAATTGTGCTTCGCCAACAACCTCTATCAGTTCGTTGGTTAACAAAAATATTTCTTGTTGTTTTTCAATATTCTCCCGTTGAATCCTGATTTGGTCGCGTTGATGGTAAATATAAAAACTTAAAGCAACAGCAATCAATCCGGTCAACAAGGATAAAACAGCAGCTTTGAAACCTATTTTACGCTCGATGTTCATGTCACAAAGTTAGGGAATATTTTTATTGTTGAGAATCAATCCCCTTTGCATAAAATATAAACCACTCCCGGTGATTGGAACTTTTGCTTCAGGAATCCGTTTTGAATGAGGCGCAATTTGCTGAATACCGGTAATTTGTTCAATAGCTTTAGACAATAATGCATCGCGTGTATCGCCCAATGGATACGCAAAATTATCTCTGATTCGATAATGAGGAACAAAACCATTTGTAAAATCACTTTGATGATCATAATTGAAATATTTCAGGATAATAGGCATAATCGCCCATTGGTTTTTTTTGTTTTCCTCATCATTTATCAGTATGGATCCTACATTTTTACCTACAGTGGTATCGCCAATCAACACGCAATTGATAAATGGTTTCAAACCATTGATAACCATTTCGCTGGCTGATGCGGTGTTTCGTCCGATAAGAAAATAAATTTGTTGCAGCTTTCCTCCCACGTTTTGCAGGGGATATGTTTGTGCTGACGGAGATTTGACATCGATGGTTGTTGTAAAATTATCAACAAAAGGGTTATAATCGTATTTATTTTTGAAAGCCGCGCTATTAAAGTAATCGGTATAGTTTTGATTATATTCGGTAAAGTTAAACACCTTTTCAGACGAAAGATCGGGAACGAGCATACTTGCTAAGTTAATTGCACTTGACATCATACCCCCACTATTATAGCGCAAATCAACAACAAGATCGGTAATGTTTTCCTGGTTAAATTCTGCCATTATATTATTTAATTTCAAATCATAACACTTGGTTTCATCACCCGGATCAGCAGTGAAAAAATTATATACGATATATCCGATTTTCTTATATTGCATGGTATAAATTGTATCCAGATAGATAGGATTTTCTGTATAATGATTAGCTTTCACAATCGTAAATGGCTTTTGATTTACGATTACCCCTTCACTATATTCAACAAAAGTAACTGTAACTTCAGTTGTCGCATCATAGAAACAAGCTATCAGGTCACTGTAGTTGTTCATGTTAAGTTCTGTACCATTGATTTTGGTAAAAAAATCACCACGATTAATTCCCAACGTGGCAGCCGGAGTACCGGGTTTCAAATATAGTACGACTCCAACTACTTTATTGTTGTTTGCATTTTCTCTGAATAACTGAAATTCAAAACCTACTTCTGAGTTTGTGATGCCATTCAGTCTGTCTGATATCTCCTGGTAACTTTCATAAATGGCTGAAAAACGATCTTCGGAGTTGATTAGTGTTGAAAAATAAGTTGCCGGATTGTCGTATGATGCTTTGTAAGATGGCATTTCTTTGTTCCAGTAATAAACAGAGGACATATATTCATATATCCAGCGGTTAACATAACTATTCTGGTCTTTATCGGTTTTAATGTCATCAAAACAGGCAGTTAATGTGAGAGTAAGGCTCAGGAAAAGGACTAAACGTTTCATATTGATAAGTGTTATTTTTCTAATGTGTTATTATCTTAAATAAAAGCTGCAATATTAGTTAATAGAAATGAAGTTACAATATATTCAATGATTATTTTTATCAGAAAAAGAATAATAAACTGCAAGCATAGGATAGAAATAATGAAATACATTGGAATTAATAATATGAATCAGGAGTTGAGGAAAATTAATTAATAAATGCCTGAAAGGCAATATTTTCATAACCGCAGGTCATTGACCTGCGGAATAAAACAGACAAGATGATCACTGCCTGAAAGGCAGAACTGAAAAAAGTGATATTGAAGAAGTTTGATATGTAAGCAAAAAATCCTTCCTTTCAGGCAGCGTTCAGTAGTGCATAACTACCACAAGCCGTTGGCTTTGCGGTTATGAAAATCCTGCCCTTTCGGGCAAATATGAAAAAAAGGAAGATACAAAAAAATATGTTTATGAATTCTATACTCCAGATTCGTATAAATATTAAAATGTATCTTTGTATTGAAAATCTAAAAAGAGATAAAACATAATCAAACTGTATGCTGATTACATACGATTTACCACAGAAACAAACCGATATTAAGTTTTTTACAACCACCCGCCAGGGTGGTGGCATCAGTGAAGCAAACTATGCAAGCTTTAATGTGAGTCCTTTTTGTGGCGATAATCCGGAACATGTCAAACATAATTTACAGTTACTTGCTGACCAAATAAAAATTTCTCCCGTAAAGATACTGATTCCGTATCAGGTTCATGGTACAGAAATACGGAAGATTGATGCTGAGTTCATGAAGTCGGACATAAAAGAACAAGCGAAATTACTTCATGGCATCGACGCCCTTGTTACAAACATCCGCGGAGTTTGCATTGGAGTGACAACAGCCGATTGTGTGCCGGTATTCCTTTTTGATGTAAGCAAACAGGTCGTTGCAGTTGCCCATGCAGGTTGGCGGGGAACATGTGCTAAAATTGTAAGCAAAACCATTCATCTGATGATATCCGAATACAACTGTAAACCGGAAAATATTCAGGCCGTAATCGGACCTTCCATCTCCATGCCGGCATATCAGGTGGGAGAGGAGTTACATACCGCTTTTCAGGAAGTCGGTTTTCCTGTTGACAGGATTTTTATCAGAAAAGAAACAGGCTTGTACCTCGATTTGTGGAAAGCAAATGAGTTGTTACTTCTCAACGAAGGAATTATAAACAGCCACATCGCAATTGCTGGCCGTTGTACCTTCACCGAATGTGAGCTTTTTTTCTCAGCCAGGAGATTAGGAATCAAATCGGGAAGGATGTTGAGTGGGATTTATGTGAGTTAATTAAATCTTCGTTTCAACCATTTCGACCAAATTCAGTCTATAGAGACAGCATGCTAAAAATAAGATTATTCATTTTAAAAAAAGTAACAGTATGAAAAGATATGTAACATTCGCGATGGCAGCGATTTTAATGTTTGGTATGACCTTGTCGGCACAGACACAAGTTTGTCAGGGTGGACAAAGACCTGCAACAAGAAAAGAAATGAAACAACCGGAAAGAAAAATGATTAGCCCTGAGAAAAGAGCAGAAATGATGGCAGAACAATTACAATTGACTGATGTTGAAAAGGCTAAAGTACAGGCTTTGTTTGAAAAACAACAGGCAAAAGCAAAACAGCGTCAGGAAGAAATGAAAAACAACCGCGAAGAGCAACGTGCTAAAATAGATGCCGAACGTAAAGCTTTTGATGCCAAACTAATCAAAATCATCGGTAATGAAAAGTTTCAGCAACATCAGGCGTTGCGAATAAAGAGGTTAGAAAACGCGAACAGAAAAATGAGAACGAGGTCTGATAACCGTGATAACCGTGACAACCGTCCGTACAACAGACAACAACATCAGGAATCAATTGATGGAGCTGAAGATTAATCAGTAAGACTAAACAGAAGTAAATTAATACATCTTTTTTTGAAAAGATGAGAATGAGAAAGAAGCTGTCTCAAAACTAAAATGAGGCAGCCTTTTTTGTGCAGCAAAAGGGACTATCCAAAATTTTGTGTAAACTGCAAACTACAGGGTTCAGTTGTATTAGCTAAGACTTCATCTGACAGTCGGGCAATTTATTAAAGATTAAGAATTGGGTTTTTCTAAGACATAGTGGTTTGGAATAACCGACTGGTAAGAGGGGGTGATTTCACCCCCTCGGCCATTCCAGCCAATCGGATTATTTCTGGCAGGTTGCTCCCCAGCAGAGCCCGCTTCC
>JAQWCZ010000107.1 GCA_028705705.1 Paludibacter sp. | reverse complement strand
CTATTAAAAGGGCTAAAGAATATTTTGACGATCAGGACGGTTTCAATAAATCAGTAGATGAAGTCCTGGGGAAATGATTAAAATACACGACATTAAAACCTATGCACCTTTTTCTTCTGACGTTTTTTTCTTTGACAATAACGTCTGGATGTTTCTATTCTGCCCAATTGCTAATTATGAAAAACAAAAACAAAAGATTTACTCAAATTTTTTCAATAAAGTAAACACGGCTAAATCTTGTATCTGGATCAATTCTCTTGTATTATCTGAATTTTGTAATGCATGGCTACGTATTGTGTATAACAAATGGAAGATAGTTTCTGATGATGCAGATTTATTTAAAAACAACTTATTAAATGTAGAAATAATAACTGCCAACATTTAGCATGGTTAACTTTCTATAACTGAAATCATTCTAAAACTATGACCACCACTGTTATCTATTTCTTCTCTGCAATCAACCTGATGCTGGCCTTGATGATGGTATTTTATAACTGGAGGATTAATAAAAATGTCATTTTTTTGGCACTCTTTCTAATTCTGCTGGCACTCGAATCGAGCATGGCCAGTACCTTTAATTTTGGAGGAAACCTGACTTTTTATACCTTTTTGTTCATCATATCGCCTATTTTCTTTCTCAAAGCACCAATGCTCTATTTTTTTGTGCGTGGCATTGTAGACGACCGGTTTTATATGAAGAAAACCGACATCCTGCATTTCATTCCATTTTTTCTACATATATTGGCAAATATGCCATTCCTGTTGATGTCATATGAAGAACAATACCAGATTTCAGCCAACATCATGCAGAATATTGAATATTATCGCCAACTCAGATTTTCAGTATATCCATTAACCTGGAATAATGCAGGGCGGGCAATACAGTTATTTGCATATATTATTGCTTGTTTTGTCCTGATGCGGCAGGTTCGTTACAAACTACACCAACTGAGAGGTCAGCTAAAATATCAATATAAATACACTATGCAGCGGATAACGGTAATATTATTTCTTATCCTCCTGATTGCAACCTTGTTGATCATCTTATACCACATGTTTAAAATGGAGTTAGATGAAACGGAATTAATTCATACTATGTACTTTATCATCTACATGATGGCATATATTTACTTCTTTATCCCAATTTTTGTCATCCTGAGTCCCAAACTGCTGTACGGTTTGCCTCACCTCGATACCAGTCATATTTCAGTCACACAATTTGATAATGACGAAGAAGATGAAACCGAAAAGAAAACTGTAGTAGAAACACAAAGTCAACAACTTACGACAGAATATTTTACTGAATTGGCTTCAAAGATTTTAAATTATATTGATACCGAAAAACCATACCTGAATCCGGATTTCCAGATTAAAAATATCTGTATCCGCTTTCTTATCCCGCAACATCATGTACATTATTGTTTGAATGAAATTTTACACACAGATTTTAATGAATTGAGAAACGAGAAAAGGATAGCTTATGCCAAAACCATCATGAAAGATAAGAACAATCCCGTTAAACCTGAAGATGCCGGATTTGTATCAGGTTTTACATCAAACACAAATTTTAATATCGCATTTAAAAAATATACAGGCTTGACTTCTGAGGAATGGTTAAATCGACAGGAAAAAATCACAGACTAATTCGGGTTGCTTTTATTTGTTTATGCAAAAAGATGGAAGCTGAATGGATGAATTTTTCGGTTGACTCAGTTGTAAAGTAAGTTATTAGTCCGTTTTTGGTGCATTTTGCATCCATCTCCGGATGACGTTCCATATACAATTTCAGACTACGGGATACGATTTCTCCCTGAGAAACTATACTGATGTGTGCAGGTAAAAAACGGCATATAGTAGGTACAATTAACGGATAATGCGTACAACCCAGTATGATGCTGTCAATTTGAGCATCTTTTTTCAATAGATTGTTGATATTTTGCTGCACAAAGTAAGCGGCTCCTTCAGAAAGATGTTCATTGTTCTCTATCAGAGGCACCCACATCGGACAAGCCTCGGTAGTAATCCGAATATCAGGAAAAATCTTGTGAGCCTCAATGGGATAAGAATCAGATTGCACGGTTCCGGGAGTAGCAAAAATGCCCACATGTTTTGTTTTGGTTACCTGATCAAGAACTTCTACTGTCGGACGAATCACACCCAACACCCTCCTGCCCGGATCAATTTTTGGTAAATCAAGTTGCTGAATACTCCGCAAAGCTTTTGCAGAAGCGGTGTTACATGCCAGAATCACCAGGTGACAACCCATTTCAAACAGTTTATTGACACATTCAAGGGTATATTGATAAACCACATCAAAAGAGCGTGTACCATAAGGTGTACGGGCATTATCGCCCAGGTAAATATAATCGTATCCGGGCATCACTTTCCGAATTTCTTCCAGGATTGTAAGTCCACCGTAACCGGAATCAAAAATACCAATCGGACCAGGCTTCATTTCTTTGCTTGATGCATCCATTTAATTGCGTTTATCGAGTCCCCACATCAGCTTACTTTTCAACGAATCGAAAAAGGTATGATTCAGTTGTTTGGCGACCCTGATTTTATAGTCAGCCTTCGAAATGCGGATTTTCACATCCTGATCGAGTGCCAGTGTTCGTCCATCCATTGTTACTAAATAACAACCATTGCGACTGTACACTTCCAGATCAATAATCCAGTTATCGGGAACCACCAGCGGACGAACCGTCAGGCTATGTGAAGCAATAGGCGAAAGGATAATGTTTTGGGCCTGCGGCACCATCAGCGGACCTCCGACACTCATCGAATAGGCAGTCGAACCGGTCGGTGTGGCTACAATTAACCCATCAGCATGATAAGAATGTATGGCTTCTTCATTTAAATAGGCATTGATGCTAATCATGGAAGAACTGTCTTGTTTCAATACCGAAACTTCATTCAACACATAAGGATATTCAACCACGCGTCCATCTGAAAAATCTACCTTTAACAGGGTTCGCTCTTCAATTTTAATTTGACGCTGCAAAATAGCATCCAGCGCTATTTCTACTTCATCAACCGACACGTCCGCCAGGAAACCCAATCTACCGGTGTTGATACCCATAATTGGTATATTTTTTGATCCAATACGTGCCGCGGTATTCAGAAAAGTCCCGTCGCCACCAATACTTAAAGCAAAGTCAGCGCTGAAATTATCATCCATAATCAGTTGTTGTTGATTAGATTGAACATTGGTATGTTCCTGATAGTAATTGAACAGTTCTTTATCAAGCAACAAGGTATCTTCCTTTTCATTGAAAAAAAAGAAAATTATTTCCATGATTTTCAAGACAGTCGGACGAAAAGTGTTTCCAAAAACAGCTAGGGTCATATTTTTTTTGTTCGCTTTTTTCGCTTATTTTTGTGCATTATAAACGCAACATCGAAATGCAAAGGAAATATAATAATATCGAATTTGCAAATTTTTAAGCCTAATGACTAAACTTAGTGTAAACATAAATAAGATAGCTACCATCCGGAACGCCAGAGGAGGCAATATTCCTGACATCTGTCAGGTTGCAAAAGATTGCGAACGATTTGGAGCTCATGGCATTACAGTGCATCCAAGACCCGACGAAAGGCATATACGGTATCAGGATGTAAGGGATTTAAAACCCATTCTAACCACTGAATTCAATATTGAAGGATATCCTTCAACCAATTTCCTGGAACTGGTTAAATCTGTAAAACCACATCAGGTAACGCTGGTTCCCGATCCTCCGGGAGCATTGACTTCTAACTCCGGTTGGAATACCATTCAAAATCAGGACTTTCTGAAAGAAATAATCACAGATTTGAAACAAACCGGTATTCGGGTATCCATTTTTATCGATACGGATGTAAAAAACATTGAATCAGCATTTAAAACAGGTGCCGATCGAGTTGAGTTATACACTGAACCTTATGCTTCTGAATACCTGATTGACAAAGAGCAAGCGATAGCTCCTTTTATAAAAGCGGCTGAATGTGCGCGGGCTTGTGGATTAGGACTGAATGCGGGTCATGACTTAAGTCTGGTAAATCTGAAATACCTGATTAAACACATACCCTGGATTGATGAGGTGTCTATTGGGCATGCCTTGATATCCGATGCACTGTATCTCGGACTGGAAGAGACCATCAGAAAATATAAAGATCACCTTAAATAAAAACAACATCTATTAAAAATGAATAATTTAATGCTTATTTTACTTCAGACAAACCTGATAGAAGAACCTGTTGTGAGTGCTGCTACGACAACTGGTAAAATGAATTTATGGACCATGGCAACTTATGGTGGTCCGATTATGATTATTCTGGCGATCATGCTTGTCATTGCCATTTACATGTTTATTGAGCGTTTGATCACACTGAAACAAGCACTGGAAGAAGACAAGTCGTTCATGAACCGGATTAAGGATTACATCTACGATGGAAAAATTGAGGCTGCTCAGAAACTTTGCCGTGATACGAACAATCAAATTGCACGGATGGTTGATAAAGGTATTAGTCGCCTGGGACGACCCTTAAATGATGTGCAAATCGCCATTGAAAATGTGGGTAATCTTGAAATTGCAAACCTTGAGAAGGGATTGGTTATAATGGCTTCTATTGCCGGTGGCGCTCCCATGTTGGGTTTTTTAGGTACTGTAACGGGTATGGTAACGACCTTTTATAATATGTCGCTCAACAACACAGGAACCATTCAACTGGTTGATCTATCACAAGGTATGTATCAGGCAATGGTTACGACCATTGGGGGCTTGATTGTGGGTATTATTGCCTATTTCGGTTACAATTACCTTGTTTCCAGGGTTGATTCGGTTGTTCGAAAGCTGGAAGCCAGAACCATGGAGTTTCTCGATCTGTTGAATGAACCGGCATAATTATGTTATCACCACATTAGTCACATCAGAAACATAGAATTAATATTTCACACAAAAGTGCTGGCTATTTTGGTGTTATAAAATCATTGTTTTGAATAAAAATTTTAATCCATAAAATATGGCTTTAAAGAAAAGATTAAAGGCGGAAGCCGGATTTTCCATGTCGTCGATGACAGACATCATTTTCCTGCTGTTGTTGTTTTTTATCATGGCTTCGACCATGTCATCGCCCAACGATATCAAGCTGAATTTGCCGGAAAGCAGGGCATCAAGCTCTACCCGTTCGGTTGCTGCCAAGGTTTCAATTGATGGAAATGGAAGATATTTTGTAGCTAAAGGAACTGCCCGTCCCACCCAGATTGCTCCGGAAATGCTCGAATCCTACATCATGGACCTGGTGGCTCAGGATTCGACAACATATATAGCGCTACATGCCGACCAGCAAATTGCTTATAAAGAAGTAGTCAGGGTGTTGGATATTGCCAATCAACATAAATTAAAATTAGTTGTGGCAACAAAAGGGTCCGGCAAATAACATGAATGTGCACAGAAACATCAAAAGAATGAAGAAATCCGAATTATATGCCTATATAGGAACTGCCATCAGCGGGATCATCATCCTGCTCATCCTGTTCTTTGTCATGTTGCCCGGATTGAAAAATTTGGAGGATGAAGGGGTGATGATTAGTTTCGGAGAAGCTATTGATGGCGGTGGGGCGGTAGAAACACCTTCTCAAAGTGTTGTAAAATCATCTCCACCTAAAGCAGAAATAAAAGAAAACTTACTCACACAACAGGATAAATCGGTTGCTATCCCGGAAACAAAACAGAAACCGGATACCCGCCCTTCCCAAACCGACGACCGCTTGAAGAAAGAACAACAGGCGAGTCAACTTGCTGAAGATTTGATTGGCGGCTCCTTTGGTACCAGTGCAGGCACGGGTAGCGGACAAACAACAGGACAAGAAACTGCGGGCAACCCCGTTGGGAGCGGAACTTCAGGAGGTAATTCCTGGTCGCTTAGTGGCAGAAATTTATTGGGAACCATGCCGACACCGGCATATAATCAAAATATTGAAGGATATTTAACTGTAGAAATCAGGGTAGATACAGGAGGTAATGTAATCAGCGCAACAATCAAACGAGGAACTATTTCCGACCAATCCTTACGTAATGCAGCCCTGAATGCAGCCAAAAGAACCAGATTTTCATCCGGGAACGGAACCGTAACCGGAACAATTACGTATAACTTTAAACTGAGGTAATTATGCGAATCTTACTTTTTTTAGCTGAAGGTTTCGAGGAAATTGAAGCTGTTGCCCCGATTGATGTTTTTCGCAGGGCAGGAATTGAAGTTACAAGCATATCAGTTTCAAATAAACTAACTGTTAATGGTGCTCACGGAATTGGTATAAATGCAGATGTAATCTTTGAGAAAGCTGATTTTACAGGTAATTTTCTTATCTATCTTCCGGGAGGTATGCCTGGAACCACAAATCTGGGTAATCATGATGGATTGAAAAAACTGATTGAAAAACAGCATAAAAAAGGGGGAACCATTGCTGCAATCTGTGCAGCTCCTTCTATTTTAGGGAAAATGGGACTGCTCAAACAAAAGGAAGCTGTATGTTACCCCGGTTTCGAATCATTCCTGACAGAGGCAAAGCTTTCTGCTTCCACCATTGTAAAATCCGGGAACATACTTACAGCTAAAGGACCGGGCATTGCCATTCCTTTCGCGTTGAAAATTGTGGAAGAATTAAAAGGGAAAGACACTGCGCAACAGGTTGCTAACGGGATGATAATGTAGTATATTCATTCAATAAAACTTTAGCTCCGGTAAAGGAGCTGATTTCATTTGTCAACACTCTTTTTTCAGTTTCTTCAATTAATTGCTGAATGACCGGATGCTGATAAAATCCGTTTTTCAACTGTTCATTAATTGTTTCATACATCCAGTATTTCGATTGTTGATTCCTTTTGTAGTCGAAATACT